>NZ_JAZOUG010000043.1:0-12593 GCF_045657965.1 Treponema sp.
CTATCCTCCTTTTCCTGATGCTCTTCTTTGAAATCGTAAAAGCTGTCCGAAAAGGCTGCCCGTGGGATAAAGAGCAGACACCTCTTTCATTGCGTTCAACTTTTTTTGAGGAAACCTGCGAAGCAATCGATGCCCTTACCCAGCAGGATTCAGACCACGTTAAAGAAGAGCTCGGTGACGTCCTCTTAAACGTAATTCTGATAGCTTATATGTTTGAAGAGCAGGGGCTTTTTACAGTAGAAGAAACAATTAATTCTATTGCAGAAAAACTCGTCCGCCGTCATCCTCATGTATTTGCGCAGAGTGAAGGTCAGAGCGAGGTAAAAGAAGATGTTTCAGGAAATCCGGAAAAAGTTTTAAATCAATGGGAACGTATCAAAGAAAATGTTGAAGGACGAAAATCAGATTCAGTTCTCGATTCTGTTCCTGAAAACTTCCCGCCGGTTCTTAAGGCTTACAAAGAGCTCAAAAAAGCAGCAAAAGCAGGCTTTGACTGGAATTCGCTTTCAGAAGTAAAAATGAAGTTCTGTGAAGAACTTGCCGAAATGCATGACGCTTTAATCGATGTTGAATCTCTTAATCATTACGACGGTAAAACACCTTTTTCAAAAACTGATTTTACAGAAGAACAGAAAAAGGTTCAGCTTCATCTTGAAGAAGAATTTGGAGATGCTCTTCACTGCTTTTTGAATTATGGCCGCTGGCTTGGAATTGATCCGAGTATTGCCTTGCAGCGTGCAATGAAAAAATTCGAATACCGCTTTAAATATGTAGAAGAAAAAATGAAAGAAAAAAACATTGAAATGGTTCATTCTAATCATCATGATATGATGAGCTTTTGGAATGAAGCTAAGGGCAATTAAAAAAAATTGATTGAATTCTTAATGTTTTTTTACTATAGTTAGAATATGAGAATTTTTAACGACAAAGACGAAGAAAAAAAGTCTGACCAGAAGGATGATTCACTTTCCGAGAAATTTTTAAAAACACGTCAGATTATTTTGAGCGGTGAGATTAACGAAGAAAACACAGCAAAGGTTATTAAACAGCTCCTTTTGCTCGAAGCAGACAGTGACAAGCCGATTTACATTTATATCGATTCACCTGGCGGTTCAATTGATTCAGGATTTGGCATTTACGACATGATCCGCTTTATCAATGCACCAGTTTATACAATCGGTACAGGTCTTATTGCAAGCATGGGTTCAATCATTCTGCTTTCAGTTCCAAAAGAACGCCGTTTTGCACTTCCGAACAGCCACTATCTTATTCACCAGCCTTTAATCGGCGGTGTTGCGCGTGGTGTTGCTACCGACCTTGAAATCCAGGCCGAAGAAATTGCAAAATCAAAAAAGAAACTCATTAAGCTTATTGCTGAAGAAACAGGCAAATCAGAAGCTGAAGTCGAAAAAGACTGTGACCGCGATCACTGGCTTACTGCAGAAGAAGCACAGAGTTACGGTTTAGTAAGCAAAATCGTTTCAAAACGCTCTGACTTAAACTAAATGCAGTTTGATTTAACGGAATCAGTTATCGAAGAAATTATTTTCTCGATGGAAAATCAGGATGGCGAATACCTGTTTGATTCCGAAAATCTTTGTGTTGTTCCGCTCGATGCTTTGATGCTTTGTGAGCAGGAAGAGCTTTACGAAAACGAAAATATGTATTCTTTGCCGTCATGGTCTTCATCAGACGGCTTTAATTTAATGGAAAAATTTGCCGAAAGCCTGCATAATTCTATCGTTCAAAAAGAATTACTGCAGGTTCTTGCAAATGGAAGGGGGGTATTCCGGAATTATAAAAATGTTTTGAAGCAGTACCCGCAGATTGAGCAGCGTTTTCATTCGTTCAAAAATAAGGAAATGCGTGCTGTAGTTTATGAGTGGTACAATGTTCTCCGCGAATCCTGGGGATTGGAAAAACTGGATCAGGATTTTGAAGAATATGATGAGTTGACCCGGGAAGATTTTGAATTTTGTGAGTACAGTCACGAAAAGGACGGTGGCTGTGTGTTAAAAGAAGCGGAGAAAATTGCAGACGAAATAAAATCAGAAATAAAAGGTGAAGTGGCTTTTGCGATTGCTCATTTCTGGCTTCGCAAGTTTGAATATGAAAAGCCTTCTGCCGTTTTTGGAATTATTTGCCGTACTCTGGCACAGGATTTCGCCGGCTGTATTTTATTTTCGGACTGTTCGTCCTTCGCAAAAGGTGTAGTGGCTCTTACTTCAGTTTTTGTGAATCAGAATTACCGTGGCTTAGGAATTGCCAGAGAGCTTTTTTCACGCGGCATTTCCAGTCTGAAAGAACACGGAATTCATCAGATTATTATTGCTGATTCTGCATTGCCAGATTTTTTAGAACCGTTAATTGAGCGTTGTGGCTTTGAAAAAACAGGTTCAGTTTATACAGCAGAATTAGATTAAGTTTTTTTACTTAAAAGGAGTTTTTTATGGCATTCAGACGAAATTTCAGACGTCCATTCAGACAGAACAGAGAAATTGATCTCGATCAGGCAGCTAACTATCTTAAAGATGTTGTTTCAAAAGTAAAAGCTAATCCTGATGAACTTGAAGCTCTCAAAAAAGTCTTCAAAAAAAATGTTCCGCTTACAATGCGCTCTTATGTAGCAGCTTATCTTTTAAAGAATTCCAGTGGTGCAATCTTCCGTTTCAATAAATTTGGTGGAGAACGGGAAGATTTCCATGCAAACCGTGAAGAAAAATTTAACCGCTTTGAACGAAATGAATCTGCAGCAGAAGAAACTTCTTCAACAGAAGTTCGTGAAAATCGCGAAAGATTTACACGTGTTCAGATTCCGGAAGATAGCGCAGAAGTTGTATTTGTAAGCATTGGCCGTAACCGCCGTGTATTCCCGCGTGACCTTGTTGGTCTTTTTATCAGTGTTGCAGGAATCGAAAAAGAGCGGATTGGTGATATCCGCGTACTTGCTAATTATTCATTTGTTCAGCTTTTCAAAGAAGATGCAGAAAAGGCAATCAGTGCTTTAAACGGTCATGTTTACCGCGGTCGTCCTTTGAGTGTAAGCTATTCAAAACAGCGTGAAGAAGGGGACTTTGCTGATTCTGAAGAAGAATCAATCGATAATTACGAAAATAATGAACCTGTTCCAGATGTTTCAAATGTTTCCAGCCCAATCGTAGACAGCTATACTTCAACAAATAAAGACACAATGGCAGAACAGGCAGCTTTTGCAAAAGCTCAGGCAGAAATGACTGACGAAGAAATTATGGCTGCGCGTGCTCCACGCTCATCTTCATCAGCAGATTTGTAATGGATTGTCTATGAACCTTCATCTGCTTCGTACAGGTCCGCTTGCCGTTAACACTTATATTGTTCCGCTGTCAGATTCGGAAGTTTTTGTTGTTGACCCTGCAGACTGTGCCTTTTCAGACGATGAAGGTTCTGTAGTTTCTTTTTTAAAATCAAACAATTTAAAGCCCGTGGCTGTTATTTTAACTCACGGGCATTTTGACCATATTTCCGGTCTTCCTTCACTTGTAAAATCTTTTCCCGGCATTCCAGTCGCAATTCACAAAAAAGATTCTGCCTTAATTGGTTCTTTGTCTGCTGATTTACAGAATATCAGTCTTTCACAGATGGGCTTTACGCAGTTTCTTCCGTTTGTATCAGATTTACCTGATGCGACTCATTTTCTTGAAGATTTTAAAATCCTTTCACAGGTTTTTGAAAATTACAGCGGTTTTTCTGAAGAAGCAAAAACTTCACTTTCAAAATGGCAGGTTCTTCACACGCCCGGGCATACCGAAGGATCAGTCTGCCTTTACAATGAAGAAGATCTCACTTTGCTTTCAGGAGACACAGTTTTTTACCATTCATGGGGGCGCACTGATTTATATGGCGGCAGTGAAAGTAAAATACGCAAAAGCCTTTTAAAAATTTTAGACTACTGTGAAGAAAATACAAAAGTTTATCCGGGTCATGACCACAATGGATTTCTGCTGAAAGATAATTTTTAAAACTTTCTTTTCACACTTCATATTTTTCATTTTTTAATATAAAATCTCTGTCATGAAAAAAATTAATTTTATTTTAATCATTTTGATTAGTGTACTTGTTTCTGCATTTTTTTCCTGCACAACTCTTAAACAGCTTGGACTTGCCCCTTCAATTTCTCTTGAAAATGTTTCAATTGCTTCTCTCGATCTGGAAGGTATTACTTTTAACTGCAATTATTCTGTTTCTAATCCTCTTCCTGTATCCGTTTCAATTAAAAAAGTATCAGCTGATGTTCTTTGTAACGAAAATAAATTTACTTCACTTTCTGCTGATGAAGGAGTAAATCTTACTGCCAGTGGCAGAAAATCAAACGCTTTTAAATTTAAAGTTCCATACGAAACGATTATTTCTTTTGCAAAAAAATCAAATTCTTCTTCGGATAAATATCTTCCCTTTAAAATTAACGGGTCTGCATCTTTAGATTTGGGAAATTCTGCAATCGTTCAGAATTTAGCCAGTGATTTGCCGTTTACTGTTTCTTTTAATGTGCCGGTTTTTAAACCTGCATTTTCACTTTCTTCTCCAGTTGTAAAACTTCCTTCCCTCAATGCATTAAAAGATGCTTTTGTTGCCAGCGGTATGAATGTTGTAAAAGCTGCTAGTCTTGCAGGATCGATTGCAGCAGGAAAGCAGATTGCTGAAACAGCATTTGACGGGGTAAATCTTGATATAGATTTAGTTTTCAATCTTAATGTTTCAAATTCCGGCTTTACAGCATGGAAATATATTCTTAAAAATTGTTCTCTTAAAACAGACACGGGAAATCCGGTTTTGCTGTCAGCTTCAGATAAAGAAATTACATCAAAAAGTGCTTCAATTCCTGTAACTGTAAAACTTAACACTGTCAGTGCAGGAAAATTTATTGTTCAAATCCTGAATAAAAAAGGAACAAACCCCGTATTCTCATTTGACAGCGCCATTTCTTTCCCGGAACTTTCTTATGCATCAGACCTTCCGCTTGCTTATTCAAAAGAAATTTTATTGGGAAGTTTTACAGTGGGAAAGTGATTGGCTGAAATTTTTCCGTTATAGCAATTCAGCCTGATTTCTGATATAATTAATTCATTATGAAAAAAATTTCTATTCTTGATTCGACTTTGCGCGATGGCTCTCAGGGCGAAGGCATTTCCTATTCAGTACAGGATAAAATTAATATTGTAAAGGCTCTTGATGAACTTGGTGTTTCCTATATCGAAGCCGGAAATCCAGGGTCAAATCCAAAGGATATGGAATTTTTTGCAGAAGCTAAAAAATTAAAGCTTTCGCACTCAAAACTTGTGGCTTTTGGATCAACCCGCCGAAAGGGAATTAAATGTTCTGAAGATGCAAATTTGCAGAGTCTTCTTGCTGCTGAAACTGATGTTGTATGTATTTTTGGTAAAAGCTGGGATTTTCAGGTCACAGAAATCTTACATGCATCAAACGAAGAAAATCTTGAAATGATTCGTGATACTGTATCTTTTCTTGTTGCAAATAAAAAAGAAGTTATTTTTGATGCAGAGCATTTTTTTACCGGTTATACTGAAAATGCAGAATATGCAATGAAGTGTCTTGAAGCTGCAGTTGAAGGCGGTGCAAAAACTTTGTGCCTTTGTGAAACAAAAGGCGGCATGATGCCCTTGCAGTGCTACGAAATTACAAAGCATGTAGTAGAACATTTTAGGAACTATAACCCCCGCGAGAATTCCGAAGGAATTCTCGTTAACAGAAATCTCGAAGAGATTTCTGTAGGAATTCATACGCATAACGATTCCGGTTGTGCTGTTGCAAATTCTCTTCTTGCAGTAGAAGCCGGAGCAAGTCATGTTCAGGGTGTTCTGCTTGGTTTTGGTGAACGCACCGGCAATGCTAATCTTTCTACAATTATTGCAGACCTGCAGCTTAAAATGGACTGTCTGTGTATTCCTTCTGAAAACATCCAGAACTTAACTCCACTTTGTAAACGTGTCGCAGAAATTACAAATATTGCCCTCGAAGCCGGTATGCCTTATGTTGGAGCAAGTGCTTTTGCACACAAGGCTGGAATGCATATTGATGCCGTAATAAAAAATCCGTTTGCGTACGAGCATGTTACTCCTGAAAGCGTTGGAAATGAACGCGTATTTTTGATGAGCGAAGTTGCCGGCAAGAGCATGATTGTCGAAAAAGTTCAGAAGTTTGATAAAACGCTCACAAAATCCAGTCCGGTTGTCGCAGAAATCGTTAAAAAAGTCAAAGAAATGGAACATGTAGGCTATCAGTTTGAAGGTGCGGATGCAAGTTTTGAAATTTTAGTTCGAAAAGCAATCGGAAAGTATCAGCCTTTCTTTAATCTCCATTACTACAAAACAAGCGGAGAATTCCCGCGCTTTGCAGATGACCAGAGTGCGTTTGCCCAGTTTAAAATTGATGTTGACGGAAAGGTTGTTGTTACTGCAGGGGACGGAGACGGTCCTGTAAATGCCTTAGACGTTGCTATGCGTAATGCTCTGGAACAGTTTTATCCTAATGTGGCTCATCTTCATCTTACAGACTATAAGGTCCGTGTTTTGGATGGAAAATCAGCAACAGCAAGCCGTGTACGTGTTCTTATCGAATCAAGTGATGGTGATGAACACTGGACTACAATGGGCGTTTCAAGCGATGTAATCGAAGCCTCTTATCTTGCGCTTGTTGATTCTTTTGAGTACAAACTTATTAAAGATCTCGAAAAAAAATTCGGTAAGATGATGGCAAAATAATCTGCCTTACATATTGGGGAGCCGTTATGTCACGGAAATTAGGCATTATTGCTTTAGAATCTGCTGCAAATGCCGGAGATAAAATCAACTCAATTCTTTCTGAATGGCGTGGTGGAGAGCATTTTTTAATTGAAGTCCATTGCCCGCGTTTTGGAACAGGTGAATCTAAGGGAATAATCAGAGAATCTGTTCGTGACAAAGATTTGTATATTCTGGTTGATGTCTGTAATCCTTCCGTCACTTATACAATGGACGGCTCTCTCAACCGCATGTCACCTGATGATCATTTTCAGGATTTAAAGCGTATAATTGCAGCCTGTAACGGAAAAGCGGGCCGTATTACTGTAATTATGCCTTTTTTGTATGAAAGCCGGCAGCACCGCCGTATTTCCCGTGAGTCACTTGACTGTGCTGTCATGCTTCATGAACTTGAAAATATGGGCGTTCATGAAATCATTACTTTTGATGCGCATGATCCCCGTGTCCAGAATTCTATTCCTTTAAGCGGTTTTGAAGATGTTTCTCCAGCTTTGCAGTTTACGCAGGCTCTTCTGACAGAATACGAAGATTTAAAAATCGATTCAGAACATATGATGTTTATTTCTCCGGATGAAGGTGCTACACAGCGAGTAGTCTTTATGGCTTCGATTTTTGGCGTAAATATCGGAATGTTTTATAAACGCCGCGATTACAGCACGATAGTTAATGGAATGAATCCAATCATAGCCCATGATTTCTGCGGTGAATCAGTACAGGGCAAAGACTGCATTGTAATTGATGATATGATTTCTTCAGGCGTCAGTATGATTGATGTCGTAAAACAGCTCAAAGAACGTGGCGCAAAGCGTGTTTTTGTTTTTGCAACTTTTGGACTTTTTACGAACGGCTTTGATAAATTTGATCAGGCTTATTCTAAGTCACTTTTTGACCGGGTTTTCACTACAAATTTAATTCATCAAAAAGATGGCCTTTTAGAAAAAAGCTGGTATTGTTCTGTGAATATGAACCGTTATGTTGCGGCTATTATAGATACATTGAATAAAGGTGAACCTATCACTGATTTAATACGTCCTGCTAAGCGTATGAAAGAAATGCTTGATTTATACCGGAAAAACACAGAAAATAACAGGTAATGAGCGACTATATTATTCAGGCAGAGCACCTTACTAAGCGATTTACTCTTGATGCAGGTTTTTTTGCAAAGCAGGACCGTTTTGTCTATGCTGTTAACGATGTTTCATTTGAAATTGAGCGCGGAAAAACTTACGGGCTTGTTGGCGAAAGCGGCTGCGGCAAAACCACCACAGCCAGAATGTTAGTCCGTATGTATAAAGCTGACGGCGGAGATATTCTTTATAAGCCAAAGAATTCTGAAGAACTGAATGTTCTTAAGATGAACCGCAGACAGCTTAAGACTTATCGTGAAAAAATCAAATATGTTTTTCAGGATCCTTCACGTTCTTTAAATCCCCGGCTTACAGTTTTTAATATTCTTACGGCAAGTTACAGATATTCTTCAACATGGCCAGGTAAAAAAATTGCATACAATGAAGCCGCTCACATAATGGAAGAAGTCGGATTAGATCCGCTTGATTTAGAAAAACGTCCTTCAGAATTTTCCGGCGGCCAGCGTCAGAGAATCTCAATTGCACGTTCATTAATTATGAAGCCTGAAGTTATGTTCTGTGATGAAGTTGTAAGTGCACTTGATGTATCAGTTCAAAGTCAGATTTTAAATCTTTTGCAGGATATCCGTGAAAAACGGGCCATTTCATTTCTTTTTATTGCACATGATTTAAGAGTTTCCTGTTATTTTTGTGATACAATCGGCGTAATGTACAGGGGGCTTATTGTAGAAGAAGCTCCGGCTGCTGAACTTTATAAAACAGCTTTCCATCCGTATACAAAACTTTTGTTTGAAGGAAGTGAAAACTCCATATCAAATTCAAACGGTGAAATTAAAACAACACTTGAATCTCTTCATGGCTGTCCTTTTGCACATCGCTGCCCTCATGCCTGTACAAAATGTATAAGTCAGATTCCAGAATGGAAAAATCTTGGCAATGGACATAAAGTCCGCTGTATCTTAGAATAGAAACACAGGAGTTAAAAAATGACAGGAACATTCTTCAGCCTTGTGCCTCCAATTGTTGCAATCGCACTGGCTCTTATCACAAAAGAAGTTTATTCTTCTCTTTTTATTGGTATTTTAATCGGTGGTGCATTTTTCGCAATAGATGCTTCAAGCGGATTTACCGGCTTTTTTACGCATGTTTTTTCAGACGGATTAATCAAGCAGCTTTCTGATTCGTGGAATGTCGGTATCCTTGTATTTCTCGTAGTTTTAGGTACAATGGTTGCCCTCATGAATTCTGCCGGCGGTTCTCAGGCCTTCGGAGAATGGGCAAAAAAACACATAAAATCTAAAGCTGGAGCCCAAATCGCAACTATCTGCCTTGGAATTCTTATTTTTATCGATGACTACTTTAACTGCCTTACAGTCGGCTCTGTTATGCGTCCTGTTACAGATAAATATAAAGTTTCCCGCGAAAAACTGGCTTATCTTATTGATGCAACTGCCGCCCCTGTATGTATTATTGCACCTATTTCTTCCTGGGCAGCAGCAGTTGCCGGCTTTGTTTCTGAAGGCGAAAATGGTCTGGCTCTTTTCTGTAAGGCAATTCCTTTTAATTTTTATGCTTTTTTTACAATCGGCATGATGTTTCTGCTTGTCGGCCTTAAATTAGATTTCGGCTCAATGGCAAAATTTGAAGAAATTGCAGAAGCTAATCAGGAAATTTCTTCAAACTCTGAAAAAATTGGACGCGGTACGGTTTTAGACCTGGTTTTCCCGATTATTTCACTTATTCTGCTTTGTACAATAGGCATGATTTATACAGGTGGTTTTTTTGCTTCCGGAGAAGAACATAAAAATTTTGTTGATGCTTTTGCTTCCTCTGATGCTTCAGTAGGACTTGTTTTAGGTTCATTTGCAGCCCTTATCTTAACGCTTGCTGTCTATGTACCACGCCGTGTTCTTCCGTTTAAGGCCTGTATGTCATGTATTCCGGAAGGATTTAAGGCAATGGTTCCAGCCATTCTGATTCTTTCGCTTGCATGGACTTTAAAAGCAATGACAGATTCTCTTGAAGCTGCAAAATATGTTGCAGGTCTTATGGAAAAAATCGGTAGTATCAAGATTTTGCTTCCGGCCTTTATATTTATTGTTGCAGGCTTTCTTGCATTTTCAACTGGTACTTCATGGGGTACATTTGGAATATTAATTCCAATCTGTATTGCAGTTTTTCCGGAAGTTAATGACCCGCTCCGTATTATTTCAATTTCGGCCTGTATGGCAGGTGCTGTTGCCGGTGATCACTGTTCTCCTATTTCTGACACAACGATTATGGCCAGTGCCGGAGCTCAGTGTGAGCATGTAAATCATGTTTCAACTCAGCTTCCTTATGTCATGCATGTAGTTGCTGTTTCTTTTGTTACATATCTTATTGCAGGCCTCACTCAGGGACTTGGAATTGCTGCAAGTGGAATTATTTCATGGATTTCAGGAATCATTCTTCTTATACTTTCTGTTTTTCTTAGAAAGCGTATTAAAAAATAAAATCAAAATTACTGGCTGGAGAAAAGTATGAACACAGACAAAATTATAGAAAATCTTAAAAAACGCGGCTTTGAGGCTGTATTTGCCGCTACAAAAGGAGAAGCTGTAGAAAAGGCACTTTCTTTTATGAAAGAAGGCTCTTCAGTTTCATGGGGCGGCTCTGTTTCTATCGAAGATTCCGGGCTTCTTGCAAAAGTAAAAGCCGGAAATTTTAAGCTTATTGACAGGGATAATGCAAAAACGCCGGAAGAGCGTGCAGAAATTATGCGGCAGGGGCTTACTGCGGACAATTTTCTTACGAGTTTTAATGCTGTAAGTGAAGACGGAGTTCTCTTTAATATTGATGGAAACGGAAACCGGGTTTCAGCAATAACTTTCGCTGCAAAATCAGTCGTTGCTCTGGTTGGAATCAATAAGATTGTTCCTCAGGAGTCAGATCTTGAAAAAAGAGCTTTAACAGTTGCTGCTCCTCTTAATGCAAAACGACTAAAGCTTTCAAATGAGCACGATATCTGTGCTACATTTGTAAAAACAAGAATATGTAAACCTGCCGGCAGAATTAAAATTATTCTGGTAGGTGAAGAACTCGGTTATTAAAAAAAACACAGAAGAACACAGATTTTTTATTCTGTTTATCTGAGTTCTTCTGTATCAAATAATGAAATCGTTTACAATAAAATCAATATCAAAACTTTCTCTCAACGAACTTCTTCGTACTGAACTTCCTTCCCTGCTTGGTGAAGATGTGTCAAATTCAAAAATTCGCCGGCTTATCGTTGCAGGCGGAGTTTCTGTAAACGGCAGACAAATCCGTGTTCCTTCTTATACAGTTTTTTCAAAATCCACAGTAAATGTTCAGATTGAAGAGAAAAAGCTTTTTTATGAAAAACAGCCGGATGATATTAAGTTTGAACTGACACAAAAGGATGTTCTCTATGAAGATGAAAGTATTATTGTTGTAAACAAACCGTTTCATTTTCCGACAGAGGCAGGCATGGTCGAAAGCCGTGATAATCTTCATGCTGCGGTAGTAAGATTTTTGTTTGAAAGACAGAAAATTGAAAAACCGAATGCAAAAAATCCTCCTTATGCCGGCATTATGCATAGACTTGACCGCGACACCAGTGGAGTAATTCTTTTTACAAAAAGCCGTTCTGTAAATGCTGCCTGTCATGATATGTTTGAAAATCATACTGCAAGAAAAATTTATAATGCCGTTGTCTGTGTCAAAAGTTCTGAACTTAAAAATTATCCTTCCGGAAAAGAATTTTCTGTTAATATTCCGCTTGGAAGAATCAGTCCTAAGGGTCAGGCTGCAAAATGGGGCAGAGTGAGTGAAAAAAACGGCGGGCTTCCTTCGAAAACTGAATTTACTGTGCTTGAGGAAATCCAGCTGCAGATTCCGGATTTTGCTCAAAATTATGCAGAACAATACGCTTTTCTGCTTGTAGAATGTCGTCCTCTTACAGGCCGGACTCATCAGATTCGTGTGCATCTTTCATTGCAGAATCTTCCGATTTTAGGTGATACGCTGTATGGAGCTCTGCCTTATGAAAGAATTTTACTTCATGCCCGCTCGCTTACATTCCCGCATCCTGTTACGGCAAAAAAAATCTGCGTTGAAAGTGATTTTGTTTTTCCGCGCAGATAATTATGTATTGTGTTACAGCTGAGTTAAGTTCTGCTTAGTTTACTTTGAAACCGTTTATCATTTGAACTACATTTTGAGTTGCATCCTGTGAAATTTCGCTTGCTTCAGCAACTTCCTGGGCTGCATTTTTCATTTCTGCAATAGCTCCCGTAATTCTCTGTGAATTCTGTAAAGTTGATTCTGAAAGTGATTTTAATTCGGAAATCTCTGTAAAGACAGAATTACTTGCGTTTTTCATATTAGCCGACGCTTCTGTAATCTGTTTTCTTGACTGGTCAAGAGTCTGCATTGTCTGCAGAATATTCTGAACACCGGCTGTTTCTTCGGACATGCCGCCTTTTACTTCCCGCATCATTGAGTCCATTCTTGCAATTTTTGAACCAACCCGTTCAAATGATTCGGAAGACTGTTTTGAAGATTCTACGATTCCCTGTATTGCCTGTGAAATTCCGTCCAGAAGATTTTTGATTGCCATTGACTGGGTTGCCGAAGTTTCTGCCAGTGCACGAATTTCATCTGCAACAACAGAAAAGCCTTTACCGACATCGCCGGCATGCGCTGCTTC
>NZ_JAZOUG010000044.1:0-11174 GCF_045657965.1 Treponema sp.
AGAGCGGAAAACTCGTTCTCATCGATAAAGAAATCGACGAAAAATTCTGGGCAATGTGTAAAGCACAGCTTTTCCGCCCAGAGCTAATCAAAGAAAAGGCTTCTTCTGTAAAAATCGTCTACACACCGTTGCACGGTACAGGTGCAATGCATGTCGAAAAGGTTCTCGGAGATTTGGGACTCAAAGTCATCACAGTTCCAGAGCAGAGAGAGCCTGACGGAGCATTCCCAACAGTCGAAAAACCGAACCCGGAAGAAGCTCCTGCTCTTAAAATGGCAGTTGAGCTCGGCGAAAAAGAAAAGGCTGACTGTGTAATGGCAACTGACCCGGATGCAGACCGCTTCGGAACCGCATTCCCAGGACCAGACGGAAAATTTGTTCTCGTTTCAGGAAACCAGATGGGAGCCCTTCTCTGTGAATATGTACTTCTTTCACGAAAAGAACTCGGAAAACTCCCTTCAGACGGTGCTGTAATCAGATCTATCGTAACTTCTCCATTCTGTGATTACATCTGTAAGAACTACGGCGTTAAAATGCATGAATGTTTAACAGGCTTTAAGTGGATTGCTGCTGTAGAAGATGAATTCGAAAAAGCTGGTAACGAAACTTACGTTTACGGTCTTGAAGAAAGCTACGGCTACAAAATCGAAAAAGAAGTTATGGATAAAGACGGCGTTTCTGCAGCAGCAATGTGTGCTGAAATGACACTCTACTGGGCTTCAAAAGGTAAATCAATCCTTGAGCACCTCGACGACATGTACAAAGAATACGGTTTCTTTGAGGACCGCGCAATTTCTCAGAACTTCCCGGGAAGTGCCGGAAAAGAAGTTATGGCCGGCATCATGACCCGTCTCCGTACAGAAGGTGTAAAAACTCTCGGCGGAAAGAAAGTTCTTGAAATCCGCGATATTGGAAACTCAGTTTCATACAATCCTGAAAATCCAGGTGCAAAAACAGAAATCAAACTTCCAAAATCAAACGTTCTTCAGTTTGTTCTCGAAGGCGGCACAATCGTTTCTGCACGTCCGTCTGGTACAGAGCCTAAAATCAAGTTCTACATCAATGCGCGAACTGATTCTGCAAATGGTCTTGACAAGGCGCGTGAGGAAAGCGGCAAAGTCTGCGACGCAATCACTGCCGATATCAAAGACCTTCTCTCTAAAGCATAAAATTGGCTAAATCACATCTTCACCTGATGACTGATTACAGGCGCATGAAACGGCTCCTCGAAAGCGGGGCTGTTTTTTGTGCGCTTGATACCGAGACTACCGGGCTTAAACCCACTGAGGAGCGTATCATTGAAATCGGGGCGGTCAAGTTTGATGCAGACGGCGTAATCGGCACTTTTTCAACCCTGGTAAATCCCCGCGTCCTGATTCCTCAATTTTGTCAGGAACTTACCGGAATCACGAACAAAATGGTTTATGGCCAAAAAGAGTTTTCTGAAATTGCAGAAGATTTTCTTTCTTTTTTAGGCGAAGATTCAATTATAATTGCCCATAATGCACAGTTCGACTTGCGTTTTGTGAACGCGGAACTGGAGCGGACAGGCAGAGAAAAACTTTACAACAAAGCAATTGACACACTCCGCTTTTCAAGATGGACTTACCCTGAAAATGAACACTGGGCCCTGCAGTTCTTAGCAAAACAGCTGAATGTCGAAGTAAAAAGTGCTCACCGGGCTTTAGATGACGCAAGGGTCTGTATGGAAATATTTATCCATTGTATTAATGACTCAATTGACAGACAAAAGCCAATAATTGACAGCAGTGCCTCACAATGATAAAATATTTGTCATTATTATCTTTAAATAAAGGAAAAATATATGAAAAACAAAATGTTGTGGATTGGTTCTGTAATCATCCTCATTCTCTCAGTAATCTGTTTTGTTGTATTCGGAGTAGGCACAGAATTGATTCGTGCTGTTACTGGTGAAGGCAACGGAATTTCATTTGGTAAATATAACGGCAAAGAAGTTGTTCTTGCTCCAAACACAGACTTTGCAAACTATGTTCAGAGATACACAGAATATTTCCAGCAGCAGGGGCAGGAACTTGACCAGAACAGCTATTTTTATATCTACAGTTATGCATTTAATTCTGCAGTTCAGTCTATGGCATATAAAGATTCAGTTAAAAAATCAGGCTATGCACCAAGTGAAAAACTTGTTTCCATTACAATGCTGCCTTATTTCTTAGATTCAAACGGAACCTTAGATGCACAGACTTTAAGCAGAATCTCTAATTCAGATAAAGAATCACTGAAAAACGGCATTTCAAATCAGCTTACATACCAGCGTTTTTCAGATGATACATTCGGTTCAAGTGAAACACTTGGTGATTACAAATTTTATGGCTTAAAATCAAGCAGTGCAGAAACCAGCTTTCTTTCATCTCTAAACGAAGAAAAGCGCTCAATCGACACAGTATCATTTGATAAAGCTGACTATCCTGATTCAGAAATCAAAGCTTTCGCTTCAGAAAACCTTTCACTTTTCGACACATATTCACTTTCAATGATTACAGTAAAAGATGAATCACAGGCAAAAAAATTACTCGGCCAGATTAACAACAGCGAAATTACCTTTGAAGATGCCGTATCAGAATATTCAGAAAAGTATTACACAGACGGTGACGGAAAAGTTAAAGAAAACTTCGCATACCAGATTAAAGAAAATCTTGAAAATGAAGCTGATTTCGAAAAAATCACAGCTCTCGAAAAGGATTCTTTAAGCGAAATCATTAAAACAAATACAGGTTATTCAATTTATAAAAATACAGGTGATAAAAGATCTGCAAATATCGAAGAAACAGAAACATTCGATGCTGTAAAATCTTATATCAAAGCAAATAAACAGACTTTAATCGATGAATATTTTACAGAAAAGGCAAAAACATTCATTGCAAATGCTAAAATTGACGGATTTAATGCCGCAGCTAAAAAAGCTGGTATCGAAGTTATTTCAATTTCTGCTTTCCCGCTTAACTACGGCGATGTATCTATCGCAGACAAAATCGATGCCGGTGAAGCAAAAGCTTTTGCAAGTGCAGGTACAAACGAAGATTTCCTTACAACAGTCTTCTCAATGAAAGTAAATGATATTTCTGAACCTGTAACTCTTGGAAATTATATTTCTGTATTCCAGTTAAAAGAAATCCAGAACACAAAATCTGATGATGAAAGACTTGCTAAAGTTACTTCTGATTCTAAAAATTATGATGAAAACGGAGCACAGAGTGCTTTGCTTTCAAGCAAAAAAGTTGAAAATAATGTAGCAAATACATATATCAACAATTTTATGAATAAATAGTTAATAAGGATTCATAATTTGGAAGTTCAATTCCAAGAAAAGCCCTGTCTGGTGGAAGCCGGGCGGGGCTTTTCTGTTTCTTATAAAGGACGTTTTCTCTATTCAAAATACTCACCTGAACGTGCGATTGAAGGTACTGTAAGTTCTTTAGAAATTCTTCCAAATACACTGATTCTTGCTTTTTCCCCTGTCCTCTGGCTTGGCCTTTCTTCACTACTGCAAAAATTACCGGAAAACTGTTTTATCCTCGGAGTAGAATTTGACAAAAAACTCTATGATTTTTCAAAAACAGAACTTGAAAAACTTCAAAATAAAAAAGATAACATTTCTAATGAAAAATTACGTTCACAAACTGCAATTCTGCCTTTTGAATTAAACGATTACATAGTAAATATTTTAAGCGGAGAAGAATTTCCTGCAAAAAAAGAAACTTTACAACTTCTTCCTCATATTTCTAATTTTCGCCGTGCACTTCCAGTTGAAATGAGCGCAGGAACTCAGTTTGAAAAAGAAAAATACATTAAATTTGCTTCCCTTACGCAAAACACAATTGCTTCATTCTGGAAAAACAGAATCACACTCACAAGGCTTGGCCGTCTTTTTTCAAAAAATTTATTCAAAAACCTTTCAAATTTACCTCAAAGCCTTGATTTAAGAAAAATCATTAACTCTATATCCAGCCCGATTTTTGTATTTGGTGCAGGCGAAAGCATTGAAGAAACACTTAATAATATCCCTAAATCTGAAATTCATAAATGCTTTATTATAGCAGTTGATGCTGCAGCCACTTCCTTAAAGGCACACAATATTAAAATCGATGCAATAGTTGCAGTTGAAAGTCAGCTTGCAATAGAAAAGGCTTACATCGGTAATACTGCAAAAAATTCACTTCTAATCGCAGATATAACATCAAGAAAAGCGGTTACACGTCATTCTAAAAACACAGCTTATTTTGCTTCAAAATACACAGATGCTCAGTTTTTAAGAAAATTATCACATGAAACTTTTTTTCCGCCGCTTTTTCCGCCGCTTGGCTCAGTCGGACTTACAGCAGTACAGCTTGCACTTCTTCTCAGGAAAAATAAAAATATACCAGTCTTTTTCAGCGGGCTTGATTTTTCTTTTTCATGTGGCAGAACCCATGCAAATAATACACCGGCTCACATCGCACGGCTCTGCAGCTCAGACAGGCTTCACTCTCAAGAAAACTACACCGCAGCGTTTAAAACAGAAGCAAAACTAATTACAGGAAAAAACAATATTCCTGTTTATACAGACACGGCACTTACAGGCTATGCAAAAAGCTTTACAGATGTTTTTTCAGGCAGTCCAAATCTTTATGATGCAGGAAAACAGGGGCTCTTTCTTTCAATTCCGGAAATCTCTTCTGAAAAACTTACAGCATATTTAAAAACGACTGTTAAAAAAGAAACCATGGATTTTTCAAATTTACAAGGATTAGAGATTATAAAAACACCTGATATTTTATCATTTCTTGAAGCCGAAGAAAAAGCGCTGAACCGCATTAAAGAACTTTTAATGTTTGGAAAAGATGTTGCCTGCTGCTCGTGCTCACTTGAAGAAGAACTTCAGTCACTTATAGCACCAAGGGAATACCTGTATTTACATTTCCCGGACGGCTACAAATGCAACACAAAAGACATAAGCTTCTTAAAACGCGTAAGAAGCCAGATTGATTTCTTTTTGAAAGATATTAAAAACGAATTAAAAACAGATGCTACGGATTAAACGGATGCAACGGATATTTTAAACATAAATCCATGATATCCGTCAAATCCGTTATATCCGCGTCTACTCTTCTTTTTCTTTAAGAACAGCAAGGAATGCGCTTTGCGGAAGTTCGACGTTTCCTATCATCTTCATCTTCTTTTTGCCTTCCTTCTGCTTTTCGAGGAGCTTTCGTTTTCGGGTAACGTCGCCGCCGTAACATTTGGCAAGAACATCCTTTCGCACAGGATTTACGGTTTCACGTGCTATAATCTGACTTCCTATTGCGCCCTGAATTGCAATTTTAAACTGTTGACGGCTGATTTCTCCCTTTAGGCGTTCACATACTTTTTTTGCACGAAGGGCAGCTTCCGGCTTATAAGCAAGCTGACTTAAAGCATCTACAGGTTTTCCATTTAAAAGAATGTCAACTTTAACAAGTTCTGTCTGCTGATAATCAGTGAGTTCATAATCAAATGAAGCATAACCACGGCTATAGCTTTTAAGTTTATCGTAAAAATCAAACAAAACTTCAGCAAGCGGCATTTCATAAATAAGTTCAACCCGCTTTTCATCGAGATAAGTCATATTTTTTTGAACACCGCGCTTTTCTGTGCACAAATTCATAATAGCGCCTATATAATCTGTCGGTGTGATAATCGAAGCACGAATGTACGGTTCCCATGACTCCTGAATTTTTGTTTCCGGGAACTCGGTTGGGTTATCAATAATCTGTTCAGTACCGTTTGTAAGCTTGATTTTGTACTGAACACTTGGTGCCGTAAAGATAACAGCCTGATCATAATCTCTTTCAAGCCGTTCCTGAATAATTTCAAGATGTAAAAGTCCTAAAAATCCACACCTGAATCCGTTACCAAGAGCCAGAGAATTGTCTTTTTCATAAATAAGAGAGGCATCGTTTAATTTAAGCTTTTCCATGCTCTCTTTAAGTTCTTCATAATCGTTTGAATCAATCGGATAAATCGATGAAAAGACAACAGGTTTAACTTCTTTAAAACCACCTAAAGGTTCTGAAGCAGGATCAGAAGCTAATGTAACTGTATCACCAACACGTACATCGCTTACAGTTTTTACTCCTGAAATAATATATCCAACATCACCGGCTTCAAGATATGGGGTTTCTTCATAATTGATTTTAAAAATACCAATCTGTTCAACCCTGTAGTCAGCATTATTAGACATAAAGCGGATTACATCGCCTTTTTTGATTCTGCCTTCTTTAACACGTATGTGTATGATAACACCACGATATTCATCGTAATGACAGTCAAAAATCTACGCCTGAGCCTTACCGTTCGGATCTCCTGTAGGAGCAGGAAATTTAGTAACAATGGCTTCCATTAAATCATCGATTCCTTCACCTGTTTTTGCACTTACAGGAACTGCATCTTCTGAGTCCAAACCTAAATCATGGTCAATCTGATGCTTTACACTCGGTAAATCTGCACTTGGGAGGTCAATTTTATTAATTACAGGAACGATAGTTAAATCCTGCTCCATTGCCATGTAAAGATTTGAAACTGTCTGGCTTTCAACGCCCTGTGAAGCGTCAATCAAAAGAAGGGCACCTTCGCACGAAGCAATCGCACGGCTGACTTCATAAGAAAAATCGACGTGTCCCGGAGTGTCGACGAAATTAAGCTCGTAATCGTGTCCGTCTTTTGCACGGTATGGAATTGTAACTGCCTGGCTTTTAATTGTAATTCCACGCTCCCGTTCAATATCCATATTATCGAGAATTTGATTCATCATCTGCCGGTCGTCGATAATCTGAGCTTTCTGGATAAGTCTGTCTGCGAGAGTCGATTTTCCGTGGTCAATATGCGCTACAATACAAAAATTGCGCTTGTATTTCATTTCTGTCATAATTTACTCCATTATAATTTCTGATTTTTACTCAGAATTTAAAAATAATAAGGGCTGTCCAGCTGAGAACCTATAGCCATTACACCGTCAAGATACCCTTTTTTCCGGTTTTTAGCATAGATTTCTGCATAAATGACAGAATTATCGTCACTTAGCCTTATATTTCTGATTTCAATCGGATCATTTTCAGAAAATCCAGATTCATCAGCTATGGATCCTTTTATAATCTGCTCAATTGAATATTTTCTGCTGCTTGAAGTTGAAACTGCAATAAGTTTCATTCCAAAAATCGGAACAAAAGATTTTGCAATTATATCACCTTTATAAATATTATACCCGGGATTTTCAGGTCTTGCCCCAAGATAAATATCAGATTCATAAACTTCAGATTCTGAACGGCGGTATTTAATTTTTACTATTGATTTTGCAGGAAGTTTCATTAAAACATTCTGCATATTTTCAAGAGTTGTAATTTTTTCACCATTCAGTTCAATAATTACATCACCTTCAAGAATTTTTGTACGGCTTGCACTGCTTCCAGGAAAAACGTACTGGACTTCAAGCCCTGTATCTTTTCCCATTTCTTTTTTTGTATGACCAAAACAGCCAATCCAGGGGTGCAAAACCTTTCCACCGGAATAAAGAGCAGGCAAAAGTGATTTTAAATATTCAACAGGAATTGCAAAATTCAAGCCTTCATACTGGAGCATACCGGCAAAAACTACCGCCTGTACATTTCCGTTAGAATCAATACACGGCCCGCCGGAATTTCCCTGGTTTACAGCTGCATCAATCTGCATAACAGAACCAAGTGTAAATAATTTTCTGTCAGTTGCACTCACAATTCCGCTTGTAAGTGTTCTTTCCAGTCCTACTGGTGAACCAATGGCATAAATTTTATCACCGGCATCCAGATCTGTACTGGAGCCGAGATTAAATACAAAAGGTGCATCAACTTCAGTTTTAATAAGTGCCAGATCAATTTCTGAATCATAACCGATTACTTTTGCAGGAATGCGCGTATCGCTGTCTTCAGCAAGTTTTATAAAGAGGCGGGAAAAGCCTTCAGACTTTTTATCAACAAGATCGGCAATAACATGATGATTCGTAACAATGTAACCGTCTTTTGAAATAAAAAAACCGGAACCGATAACCCGGTCAGCATATCCCATTCCGTTCTGAACCTTTATGCCTTTATCAACCCAGATTGTTACAGTTCCGCTTATATATTCAGAAACTTTCTTTGTTGAAGGATTTTTTTCAGAGCTTAAGCCAGGAACTTTTTTAGAAAGAGAGTAAACCTCTGAAGCAGGCTTAGAAAGATTTGAAAGAGCCGGAGATTTTACTGTTTCCAATGATTTTTGTATTCTTGCAGCATTAAACCAGTCTGATTTTTCAACTGATAGATTATATTCTTCGATAACTTTTTTTTCACAGTCAGAAACGGTCTGTTCATCACCTAAAAGATTTGCACGCCACAAAGCCTGAACCGGATTCTTATCAACTAAATCCATAATCCTTTTACGCTCTTCACGGCGGGCATCTTCCTGAGTGTAGTCAATTTCTGAATAAATTGCTTCCGGATCTTTTACTGAAGTACATCCTGTAAGTGCAAGCATTGAAGACAGCAGTAGAAAAGCCAGTTTTATATTTTTTTTCATCCTAAATGTTTCAGTTTTCAATTTTAATATTTCCGTTTAATTCTGGATTTCCATGCCGAAAATATTTTTTTCGATTCTGACAGCAAGAAATCTTTTTTTATCACTCTCGACCACTATAGAAACACCCTGCTCTGCAGTTTGGTTAATTTCTTTTATTATATTTTCTTCATTTTTTTGTGTTCCGGTATTTGAAATCCAGTAGAAATTTTTAGAATTTCCTTTTACAACTGATAAAATTTCAGTTCCTCTCTGAACTGAAACAGGAACTGAATCCTCAGAATATACAGTAACAAGCATATTTGTAAAAGGCTGAAAGAATTTTGCTTCTTCACGCACTTTTCCATCAACTGATGAAGGCTGCTTTACATACTGAACATCCCAAACTCCATCACCATTTGTATCCCACGAAGAGATTTTACCGGGAATTTTATTCCCTTCGGATGCAGGAAGATACTCTTCAATAAAATCAGGAACTGTATCTCCATTCTGATCCACAGTAATTTTTTTGAGATAAAAACCGCTTCCACTCGCCGCTGAGCCAAAAAGATTTGTCATTATCTGAAGTTCGTCATTTGTCGAAATAAACTTCTGATCCTGATCCGTTGTAAATCCATAAAACTCCGTTGTTTCAAAAAGCCCGTCTCCGTTAATGTCAACTTTTCTTGAAACCGGAATTCCGTTTTCAAACTGAGCCATTGCATAAATTTTATCACCAACAGAATAACCGGCTATCTGTGCAACTCCATTTAAAAGACTAACCTGAATTACAGCACCTTCACGTTCTTTTGAAGGAATTGAATAACTTAAGGCAGCTTTTATAAGCTTTTGACTGGAAACTGATTTTTTTTCAGTTTCCGAAAGAATAACAGGAATAAAAAATTCAAAATTCAATGAATTTTTAATGGAAATATCTGCTGCAACATTAAAAGGAGTCCATTCAAGGGTTTCTGCAATCAGAGAAATTCTTAAGTCTGAGTGAAGGCTTTCCATTTTATAGTTTGCAAAAGAAATATACGGCCATGAAGAATATTCAAGTTCAAGTGCATTTTCTGACATAGAAATTTTCTGCGGGACACCAAAGTCACATATACTGGTCCATTCATTTTCATCATCCTGATTTTCATCATAGAAAATTGACTCAGGTCTTCCTCGTTTGTATATAACAGTCATATTTGAAATTAAATCACCATCAGTATCAAAAACAACTGTTCCGTTATAAGAATTTAAATATTCAGAAAACTCTTTTTTAACTTCTTCACCTTTTAAAAGTGCTGCAAAATCTTCCAGAACAGAAAGCTCAATTTTTAAATCAGAAAATTTATAAAAATAATCGAGGGCAGAATCTTCAGTTAAAAGACCTGATTTTAATGCTTCAATAGCATAAAGCGGTGAAGTAAAACCTTTTGAATTGAAAGCCTTTAACATTCTCACCTTTTTAGAATCCCCTTTCGGAGGTTTTTCGTCAGATGAAAAAATTGCAGCAAAAATCTCTAAGTCATTTTTTGCATTTTTATAAAGAGGCACAGTCAGAGCAAAAGCATCTGCCAGAGAGCGGACATCATCAGATAAATCTGAATATTTTTGTTCAGTTTTTCTAAAAATCTGATATTCATGAGAATAAAAGAGTTCTGCAAATCTTTCATCTGCAGGATATACACGACGGGCCGAATCAATCCGGCTCCGCGCTTTTTTTAGATTTTCTTCATCACCGAGGCAATAATAATTTTTTGCACGGATATACTCAGCATCTGCAGAATAAATAAAAGGAGAAGAATCAAGAACAGAAAGAGACTGAGTATACTGACGGGTAGTACACAAAATATCTGCATAAAGAATTCTTGCTCCATCCCTGTTATAATCAACCCATTCAGCTTCAGTCAAAGCAGTCACAACAAGCGGCAGAACGGCATACTTTTTTTCACCAAGATTCATCTGTGAAACTGCACGCAGATACCATAAATCAGCAATTTTATCATCATAAGCAAGCCCCATTTTTGCGTTCGAATCCGCTTCAGACCATAACTTTTCTGAAGCAAACTGTTTTGAAAGCTGAAGGTACCGGATAGCAGTCCTGCGGTTTGCAGAGGAAGCTGAATTTACTGGAGAAGCAAAAGTAAAAGCTGCGTAAACTGCAGAAATAAAAATATATGAAACTGTCTTTTTTAACATCAAATAAACCCTTTTCCTTATTTTATCATAATTTAGCTTATTCTACAATCCAATTCTTAAATCCAAAAGATTCGGCAATAAGTGCTTTTATTTGTGGCATTTCTTTTAATTCAGGAAAAACTTCTTCGATTACAGGTATTTTTCCCCTGATTTTTTCAGGAATTTTCCAGTCAGAAAAAATTTGAGAAAGAGATTTATATTTCCCTTCTGCTGTTTTTATTTTATCCCCGTAAACAAAGCTGCGAACTATGCACGGAAAATTAATTTTATTCACCGGAAAAGTTTTAATATTTAATTTTTCTGTTACATCAGAAAGCTCATCTTTGTCATTTACAAAAAAATAAAAACCACTTTCCGTTTCTTCTTCAGAAGAGGAACTTTCATTCAGCACAAATATAAGGTTTTCCTTATCAAGTTTA
>NZ_JAZOUG010000045.1:0-7974 GCF_045657965.1 Treponema sp.
TAAAATGCTCGGTTCCTCTCTTCTTGTCTGCCCATGGTCTGAACTTCATTTTTATGTAATCGGGTGGGGAAATTATTATATACCGCACATTGTTTTAGGATTTTTGACTCTTGCTGTCTTTATTCCAATTTTGAATGGAACTGCAAAAAATAAAAAACGGTCTCTGATTATTTTTTATATACTTGCATTTATTTCAGGGCTTTCGACAATCCGATATATTTTGATTTATCAGTTTCCTCTTTTTCTTGCACTTACAATTCTTAGTTCAAAAAAAGGAAATATTTCACAAATTAAATCATTCACAGATGCAAAAAAATTCTTTATTAAAAATGAAGCTTTATTTGTCAGCTTTATTGCTTTGCTTTTCAGCGGTATCGGTTATTTATTCAATAATGCTGGACTTCATTCACTTTACAATTTTTCACAGTGGAATGATGTTACATTCAATTTCTTTGGAGATGTGCCTTTACAGAAACTTATAACAACTATAATCTGTGCCTTTGGTTATCAGCAGAATATTGCAGTCTTTACACCTGGCGGAGTTATAAATATCTGTGTATATTGCGCACTGACACTATTTATAGTTAATTTTATTGCCTCAAGAAAAAGCGATATTTCTACTGAAAAACGTCTTCTGCTTATTTTTACTCTCTGCACAATCGGTTTTAATTCATTTTTATATTATCACACAGAATTTATCGGTCGTTATTATATAACGATCCTTGCTTACATGATTCCGTGCATCATTGTTTTCATTGAAGATGACCATATTTCTGTTTTAAAGCGATATGGATTAGGATTTTTCTTTGCTGTAAGCATATTCACATCTTCGTATACTTCTGTTCAGGGATATCTTACAAGAGATAACAATAAAGATATAAAACCTGTAATGACTTTCCTTAATGAAAAATGTAGACAAGACTCTGATTATACATTCGGCTACAGCACTTTTGACTTTGCCAATATTGTTACTTATTTTTCAGAAGAAAAAATTGAAGTTGTACCCCTAAAAAAAGTTCGTAAAAATGGTAAAGATGCCTTACCTGATAAATTTAAAACAAGTACATGGCTGACACCTCTCAGATTGACTAATAAAGTACATAATGGGAAGACTTTTTTGCTTGTATCTGAAGAAATTTATTCATCATCATCTGCTTTTATTTTTGAAAACGCCGAAATTGTTTATCAGGATTCTAAGTTCAGAGTGTATGAATATAGAAGTCAGGAAGATTTTATTAAATCGTTTAAATAATAACTCTTCAAAAAAGAAGAGTTATGGTTGAACTCTGTAAAAGGTTATTTTACTTTAATACAACAATAAAATTGTTCCCGTTCTGGTAAATTTCATGGTATGAGCACTTCTTTATAAGTTCGAAACTTTCATCTTTTTGAGTGTATTCATCCGTACATTCAAAATTGCAGGCAGAAAGTAATTCTTTATTCCAAGTTGATGAACTGCCCGGCATTCTTGGAACAATTTGTTTTAAAAGCGGGTAGTTTTTCATTGCAATATGGCTTTTCTGGCATAAATCCATTCCACCTTCAAAACTTACATTTGGTTTTGATTCATCTATTGTAAATTCTGATAAATCATGAAGAATCATGCTGAGCCGGAAATTCTCATATTCTTTTTGATTTTTCAGGCAGTTTCCGTAAGTAAACATAAAAACTACACATGAGTACACATATAAAAATGCTATTATACGGCTGGTTAGATTTAAAACCGGTTTTACATTTATTGAACTTTGAATGGATCCGAGTAAAATAAATGAAACAAAAACATTAAATCCCATGAATGCACGTGACGTAAATGCAGGCCGCTCAAAAACAAGGTAAGGCCCGAATGAAAGAACGTATGATACAACAATCAGAACTGCGGAAACAAAAAATGTAATGATTTTGTTCTGTTTTGATATTTTTACAGCATTAAAAATTGCAGCAATAATCGACAGTATAAAAAATATCTTTGTTAAAAAGCCGCCATTTAAAGAAAATGTAGTTTTAACATATTGAATTACATTAGGTAAAAGCGCAGAAATCATAATCCTTGTTGAAAAATAATCATCTGCGCCATTTGACATTTTGTTCATGAAGAGAAATTTAAAAATTACAAGTGCGGCAACAAAAGAAATTACAGATTTTGCAGCAAAAAATAAATTATCTTTTAATTCTTTGCTGTTTATAAAATCATTCAGAAAAATAAAAATCGCTGCCAGTATATAAAGCGGAAGAGCAGCCTGATAGGAAATACAAGTTAAAATAAGACATATAATTGAAGTGAAGACAAATGATTTTGTGTCTTTCCTGAATAAAAACGGTACTGCTGAAAAGAAAAGGCTTAACGCCATGTACGGCGAGTCAAATCTGTACGAAATGTTTTCGGCATAAAATGGCGAAATAAAAATCACTGAGAGTACGAGAATATTTTTGACAGAAACTGTTTCTGTAAGAGAAACGGAAAGAATAAGTACTGTTGCACTGGAAATAACAATTGCAATAATCTGGGTGAGAGGAGCAATATCGTTAAGCTTTAAACTGTTATGAATTAAAATAGAGCCGAATTCAGAAATATAACGGGAAAAGCCAATCCAGGATCTGTTTCCACCATAGTTTCTGAATACATCATCAGCATAAAAATAGTTTGCAAGAATCACATTTGAATAGGCAAATAAAAGAAAAAAAACAGTTCCTGCAAAAAAGTATGAACTCCTTTTTGAAAAAAGAATTCCGTTGCAGTCAAAAAGTGTCTTTTTAATATTTGTGCAAAGAGCTTTTCCTTTTTCGATAAAGCATAGAAAATAAATGAGAGCGAATGTACAGCCAAAAAGGCGGGCGGAATTCTGAAGGACATCAATCCAGCGTGCAGGATTTCTGAGCGTTTTGTGAAAGAAAACTTCTACATGTTTTAAAATTATATTGTCGATTTTAGTTATCGTAATAAGAACACAAAAAATCAATAAAAAAGCAAAAATAATCGTAGCGAAAAGTTGTGATTTTGTTTTTATAAAATTTTTCATTTTAATTTCCTATTTTTCCTCTTTAACTATGTAAATTGGGCGCTGCTTTACTTCAATGTAAATTTTTGAAAGATAAAGCCCCAGTATACCTGTGGTAAAAAGCTGAAGTCCGCTTGCAAAAATTATTATGCATGCCATAGAAGCCCAGCCTTGAACAGGGTCACCGTTCAAAATCTTTCGTACGATTATAAAAATAAGGAAAGCAAAAGCTACCAGAAGCATAAAAACTCCAAGAAACGAAGCCAGTGCCAGAGGTTTTGTAGAAAATCCAATTATTCCGTCAATGGAATATTTAAATAACTTCCAGAAAGACCACTTTGTTTTACCTGCAGCCCGTTCTACATTTTCGTATTCAAAATATTTTGTGTTAAAACCGACCCATGGAAAAATTCCTTTTGTAAAGCGGTTCCTTTCGCACAAAGAAATAACTGCTTTTCTGTAAGTTTCGCTCATAAGGCGGAAGTCTCTTGCTCCGTCCACAACTTTGACATCAGACATAGACTGCATAATTTTATAGAACTTACGTGCGAAAAAAGAGCGCAAAACTGGTTCATTTTTTCGTGTACTTCTTCTTGTAGCGGCGCAGTCAAATCCTTCTTCCGTAAGTGCTTTAAGCATCTGCGGTAAAAGAGAAGGCGGATCCTGCATGTCGGCATCCATTACTGCCGTAAAAATGCCGTTTGCCTTACTGAGACCTGCATAAATTGCTGCCTCTTTACCGAAATTTCTTGAAAAACTTATAAAATGAACTTTTTTATTCTTTTCTGAAATGTCCCGGAAGATTTTTATTGTAGAATCAGAGGAACCGTCATCAACAAAAACAAATTCATAATTTTCACAGTTAATTGATTTTAAAACTTTTAATGTTTCATCATAAAAAATTGGAAGAACTTCTTCTTCGTTAAAACATGGAACAACGACCGAAATATATGGCTTGTCAGCTGTACAGGGGGGGGCGAAACTTTTATCCATTTACATTTTCCTCTTTGAAAACAAAAAATCTCTGACCAATATAGTTTAAAAGCGTATAAAGACACATTCCTGTAAACATAGCAATATTATCTCGAATTTTTATACTAAAGTCAGCAAGCAATGCGTAAACAAGCTGTTTTGCTCCAATATAGGCAATCAGGTAGCAGATAACCAGAAGAACTGAAAATTGAATTATCTGTACAAAGCTTTTTTTGTGATTTTTAAATGTAAAGTATTTGTTTAAAAGAAAACTGCATATTCCTCCGACAATGTAGTTACAGGCTGAACTTATCCAGTAACTGCATTCAAAAACATTGTATAAGAGAAACATAGTACCAGCACCAACAATTGTGTTTATAACTCCAACGATTAAAAATTTAAAAAGTTTTGCATCGATAAATCTTGGCATAATTTTAAAGTCCTTCGAGCAGTTCCAGAAATTTTGACGTGATATTCTCCCAACGGCGGTTGGACAAATCAAATTGATACGAACATTCTTTTTGATTGACGGCTTTGCGTACAGCATTGATAAAATCATCATAGGTGTAAGTTACATCTACTCCGGCTTCTTTTAGCTTCGGCGTGTCGCAGTAGGCTACAATCGGCTTATGGGCTGCCATTGCCTGATAGTATTTTGCAGTGATTCCAAGCGGGCGGTTTTTGTAAAAATCTGTAACGTAAGGAACCATAACAACAGAACAGTTTGTAATCCATGCAGGCACTTCGGCAGGCGAAATTCCCGGTACATAAAAGAGATTTTTGTATGATTTGACTTTTTCCTGAATTTCGAAAGAAGGATAATTAGGGCAGACTGCAATATAATTAAAATCAGGAGTTTTATCTGCAGCTTCAAAAAGCAGATTCCACTCAACATCCCAGGCTCCTACATACAGGATTGTATTCGGTTTTTTAAGAAGTTTCGGCACATCATATGATTTTTCGTAACTTTCGATGTCAACACCGTTTGAAAGGAGCGTATAGTGAATCGCCGTGTCAAAGTCAGGGATTTTTCGGCGGTACAAATCCAGACCTTCCTGATTTACGATGATGTTGAGGTCTGCCGTTTTCATGATATGGGTTTCGTTTGTAACATAACGGGAAAGCGCGCCGTCGTACATGAGGGGGTCTGAGGGGCGGTAGACCATTTTTGCGTTGGGGTACATTTTTTTGAGCCGGTCGATAAAAATCATGCCGTCCGAACTTTCAAAGACAAAGACATCAGTTCCGTCCAGCCATTTTTTTGCGAATCGGCGGAAACTGGTAAACGAAAACCGCTCCAGAGAATTCATCATGTTGTCAGAAAAAATCTTGTTCGCACTGTTCGGAAATTTCATTGTTGCAAGCGTTACATTATGAAGTTTGCTTTTTCCGATTTCGTAAGTGATTCCTTTCTGAAGTTCCCTTATCGATT
This sequence comes from Treponema sp., assembly GCF_045657965.1. GTDB lineage: Bacteria > Spirochaetota > Spirochaetia > Treponematales > Treponemataceae > Treponema_D. Next base: position 5,401 of record NZ_JAZOUG010000045.1, read on the forward strand.
TTTTATTAAAAAGCTCCTGATGCATAAAAAAAGCATAGTAGGGGCGTGGAAAACTAAAAAAAACGGTTTCGATTCCAGCATTGCATGCAGCTTCAGCAAATTTATGAAAACCACCGAGACGGTTTGACTTCCAGTTATGTGCGGTAAGGAAAGTGATTTTTTTAATACTCATTTTAAAGTTTCCTCTAAAATTTTAATCATTTCAGAAATTTTGTCGGTCTTAAATTTATTAATTTCATTAATACAACCAAGTGAAATTTTAACAGTTTGATATTTCTGCAGATATCTGGCGTTCATGTCAAATGACGGGCTGAAACATTTTGCAAACGCTGTCTTAATTTTGTCAGAAATATTATCAAATTGCCTTGCTTTTTTATTACCGATTAAAAAAGACTTTCCATTGTCAAAAATAGGGGCTGTTTTAAAATCAACTCCATTATAGACTATCCCCATGTTGTTGAAGTGTCTGTCATCATTTAAAATTACTTTGTCGAGTGCAAAAGTATTGGCTAAATATTCATGAATATCAAGAGCTGTCTGCTGTTTTACAAAATTGATAACATATTCAATTGCATCATCATAATCCATTTTAGAACAGACATCAGCAAGGTCTCGTCCTGTTACATTTTTGTAAAGCCTGTATAATGTTATGAAAGCTTCGTCTTCGTTCAAGAAGTTTTTGCTGTAGCAGCCTGATCTGCCGTTTATTAGACAAGGAGTATATTTTACAAATTTTGAGGATTCTAATCCGCATTCCTCAAGAATAATACTTGCAACGCATTCTGCAATTCCTTCGCCACCATATCGGTCGAGTTTAAACCAAAGACCATTCTTGAAAAACTTATCTTGAGTGCCGTCGCTGGTACCGCTTGTACGAACTAAAAAAGTATCATCAATGTAAAACTCTTCTAACTGCATTTTACGTCATCCCAAGAAAGATTTTCACCTTTGTACTTGAACCAGATTTTATCCTGAAACATTACCCCATGAGTTTTTCTGCAGATTTTATATGGATTGAATTCTGTTAGTCCAAGCTTAAATAGATATTTTTCGATGTTTTCGCGGTTTTCGTCCCAGCAACGCCATTTCAGGATTTCTCCAAGTTCAAAAAGACTCAATGTATCTTTTGAAAAAATCTGTTTTACAGGATTGGTCGTGTAGCGTGTAATTTGTGCCTGACTTTCAGAAAAAATTACATCAGCAGTTTTTTCATCTTCCCAATATACAGAAAAGTCTTCAATTGTTGAAAATAAATCTTCTATACTGCATGAGAAAAAGTCAGACAGTTTTTTTAACGTCGCATACTCGCATTTTTCAATTTTCTTCTCACCTTTAACCAAAGGGTATAACGCTCCGTAAGGAATACCGGTTCTTTTAGAACATTCATTGATTGAGATGCTTCGCAGTTTTAATTCAGAAAGAAGATCCATGCGTTAATTATCTTTTAAAAGATAAGTGCTGTCAATATTTTATTTCTTTTAGTTAATCCCGCATGTAAATATCTCTTGTATAAACCTTTCCCCGCACATCGGAAAGCTCTTCCGTAAATCGGTTTGCCAGAATAACATCGCAGTTTTTCTTGAAAGCTTCAAAATCATGCTCTACACGGAACCGCTCGAATTCGTCCTGAGAAATCGTAGGTTCGTAGATTACGACTTCAACACCTTCACCGCGCAGAAGTTTCATGACATCCTGAATTGAACTCTGGCGGAAGTTGTCGCTGTTTGCTTTCATGGTAAGGCGGAAAATACCTACTGTGCGCGGATTACGGCTCAAGACATGGTGCGCTATGTATTCTTTTCGGGTGCGGTTGGACTCTACGATTGCCGTCATAAGATTTTGCGGAATGTTTGCATAGTTTGCCAGAAGCTGTTTTGTATCCTTTGGAAGACAGTAGCCGCCGTAACCGAAACTCGGGTTGTTGTATCCATCGCCGATTCGAGGATCAAGACAGACACCGCCGATAATTGCCTGTGTGTCCAGTCCGTGCATTTCAGCGTAAGTATCGAGTTCGTTAAAATAACTTACGCGAAGTGCAAGGTAAGTGTTTGCAAACAGTTTGATTGCTTCAGCTTCGGTTGTGTGCGTGTAAAGAACCGGAATGTCTTTTTTAATTGCGCCCTGCTGTAAAAGTTCTGCAAAAGTATGTGCGGCTTTTTCCATTTCAGGATTATTTTTTGGCGTTCCAACGACGATGCGGCTGGGGTAGAGGTTGTCATAAAGGGCGTGACCTTCCCGCAAAAATTCAGGAGCAAAGAGAATATTTTTTAAACCGAATTTTTCTGTAACACTTTCGGTGTAGCCGACTGGAATCGTAGATTTTATGATAATTACTGCATTTGGAGCGTATTTTTGAACAAGTTCGATTACGGCCTCGACGCTTGAAGTGTCAAAATAATTTTTTGCAGGGTCATAATTTGTTGGGGTTGCAATAATCACAAACTGCGCATCTGTGTAAGCAGAACGAGCGTCCGTGGTAGCTTTGAGATTTAAATCTTTTGTGGCAAGATATTCTTCAATTTCTTTATCGCGGATAGGAGATTTTTTGCTGTTAATCAAATCAAAGTCGGAGGC
>NZ_JAZOUG010000046.1:0-6463 GCF_045657965.1 Treponema sp.
TATAGATTTTTTCAGGACTTAATTGCTCTCTTTCGTGTTTTGTAAGATATTCAAGAACTTTATATTCTTTATTTGAAAGCGGGATTTTTTCACTGCCTTTTTTTAGTACGCATGAGTTTAAGAGAAGTTTGTAATCGCCGAATGCGTAATAGTCTTCAGCTGCATCTGAAATTTCTGATGTTCTGCGCAGGTTTGCCTTTACTTTTGCTACAAGGACTCTTGGTGAAAAAGGTTTTGTAACAAATTCGTCTGCTCCTAAGCCTAGACCTTCGATAATGTCTTCATCTCCATCACGTGCAGAAGATATTATTACAGGAATTGCGTTATTAAATTCTGTACGGAATTTTTTAAGAAAATCAAAACCGCTCATTCCCGGAAGATTTAAATCGAGAATTACTAAATCCGGAATATCTGTTTTTAAAGTATCAAGTGCTATTTCTGCATTCAGGGCTTTTGTAACTGTCATGCTTTCTTTTTCAAGATACATTGAAATTAAATCAGACATTTCAGGAACATCTTCAATAACCAGAATTTTTACAGCCATTTTCGTTACCTCGTTATTTCACTTAAAAATTTACCTAAAGAATAAAAAAAACGCAATGATAAAAACAGAATCTAATAAAAAATTATATTTTTCCGATAATCAAAAAGAAGTTACGAATCAGATACAGCTTGAAAAAAATGCTTTAAATATTCAGACATTTGTAATATAATGGTGCAATATTTAAAAGTCTTTTTCTTACGGGGTGGGGGAATGATTCCTGTATTAAAATTAGACGGTACAACTTACTGGATTAATCCGCACATGATTGAAAGTATGGAGCAGAATCCTGATCTTACAATCACTTTCTTTTCTGGAAAAAAAATTGTGGTTAAGGATAAACCTCAGGAAGTTATTGATCGTATTGTCTCATATCGTAAACAAATCGGCATTAATGCCCTTGAAATATAAAATATCAAAAAAATTGTAGGAGATAAATCAATATGGATATAGCTACAATAATCGGTCTTATTGGTGGTACGATTGCTATCGGTCTTGGTGTTGTAACTTCTGGTGGTACAATTGGTGGTATCGTAGATATTCCGTCTTTGTTCGTAACTGTCGGTGGTTCTTATGCCGCTCTGTTCATTGTAGCACCGCTTAAACAGGCTCTCGGCCTTTTCAAAATTATGGGGCGTGCACTTAAAACACATGATTATGGCGAAAAAACATTGATTCAGAATATGGTTGCCCTTTCTGAAAAAGCCCGCCGTGAAGGTATTCTTGCCCTTGAAGAAGGGCTTGAGGATCTGGACAGTGCTTTCATGAAAGAAGGTTTACGTATGGTAGTCGATGGTACTGATGGAAATGTTATCCGTACTATCATGGAAAACGAAATGAGTGCAGCAGAAGCACGTCATATGAGCTGGGTAGGCGTTATTAACGCGTGGGCAGGTTATGGTCCTGGTTTTGGTATGTTGGGTACGGTTATTGGTCTTATCGGTATGTTGAACAACTTGGAAGATAAAAGTTCTCTTGGTCCTAACATGGCTGTCGCTTTGATTACAACACTGTATGGTTCTATGCTTGCTAACTGGCTTGTTGCTCCTTTTGCAAATAAACTTTCTGCTCAGAATGCTGCTGAAATGTCAACAATGGAAATGATTATTGAAGGTGTTCTTTCAATTCAGGCCGGTGACAACCCTCGAATTCTTGCATTAAAGCTTTTGACTTATCTTGATCCAAAAACACGCAAGATTATTGAACCGGATGTCCTTAAAGACTAATTTTCTAAGAAAGGCTGAAGAATAATGGCAAAAAAAGAAAAAAAAGAGCCCGAAAAACCGTCAACCGCCTGGCAAGGTACTTATGGTGACATGATTACGCTTATGCTCTGCTTCTTCGTTATGTTGTATGACCCTTCAGAAGTTGATACGGCTGCATTAGCACAGATTCAGGAATCCTTACAGATTACTACAGAATCAATCGAAGCTCCTGTTACAAATGGCGGACAGTCTCTTGCACAGGGAAAACTGGCTGATTTAGGAAATTCTATTTCTTCACTTCCTGCTCTTGAAGACGGTAAATCTCTTTCAATTGCAAAAAAGAAAGCTGTAAGTATATTTGCGCCTGAAGTAAATTCTGCAAAAATTACAATTTCCAGTGATGAACGCGGTTTAGTTATTTCACTTGCTTCTGATGTTTTCTTTGAAGAAGGAAGTGCTGCAATGAATATTGATGAAACCCGCGATATTCTTTTGAAATTATCAAAATTTTTTCAAGATTCAGAGCTAAAAAACCGAAGATTTAGAATAGAGGGACATACAGACAGTAATCCGGTTAACAGTGAGTTTTATCCGTCTAACTGGGAACTTTCTACTGCCCGTGCGGCAAATGTTCTTCACTATTTATCGGATTTCGGTGTTGATGAACAGCAGTTTTCAATTGCCGGATATGCGGATACAAGACCTATGTTTTCCAATGAAACAAAAGAAGGTCAGGCGTATAACCGCAGAGTTGACATCATCATTCTTGATGAAGGTCACTTTTAATGCTAATTTTTTTTGATAGGATAAGGAGTTTTTTATGGCAGACGAAGATGAAGGCTTAGGTTTAGACGATGGCGGAGATGCTGGTGCTGCTCCAGCTAAAGGCGGAAAAGGGCTTCTTATTCCTGGTCTTTTAAAATGGGTAGCAATCGGTCTTGCAGCAGTTATTTTGATTGTAACTGTTGTAGTAATTACAATGAAGATTCTTGGTGGAAATAATACCGGAACAAATGCAGCTATTCCAATGACTGAAGAATATACTGCATCAAAAGAAATTCTTGACTGGTACACTTCACTTGGACTGCTTCAGACACGCACTATGGAAGCAAATCCTGCTTCTGTTCGTGTTGATGTTGTACTCGGTTATAAAAAAGAAGATAAGGCAACTTCAACAGAAATTACACAAAGAACTGTTGAACTTAAAGACTTTTTACGCCGATACTTTACGCAGAAGACAGCCGAAGAACTTCGGCCACAAAATGAAGAGTATCTTAAAATTGAAATCCGTAATGCAATAAACGATACAATTTTAAGTACATCAAAAATTAAAGATGTTCGATTCATGCAGCTGGATGTAATTCAGCAATAGCATAATCGGTTTGCTAAAAAAGCGCTAAAAGGTGGGAAAGACATGAACGAGGTTCTGTCACAGGATGAAATTGACCAGCTCTTACAGGCAATCAGTTCCGGAGATTCAGGAACTGATGACTTTAAGCCGGTCAGTGATACGCGAAAAATTAAGATTTATGATTTCAAACGTCCGGATAAATTCTCAAAGGAACAGATCCGTACCGTGCAGATTATGCATGAAACTTTCGCGCGTCTTACAACAACAAGTCTCTCAGCTCAGCTGCGTTCTTTAGTTCATGTCCATGTTGCTTCTGTTGATCAGCTTACATATGAGGAATTTGTCCGTTCTATTCCTACTCCAACAACTCTTGCTGTAATCAATATGGATCCTCTTAAAGGTAATGCTGTTTTAGAGATTGACCCTGCTATTACATTCAGTGTAATTGACCGTCTGTTTGGTGGTACAGGTCAGGGAGCAAAAGTAAGCCGCGATTTAACTGATATCGAACAGTCCGTAATGGAAGGCATTATCGTACGTATTCTTGCAAATATGCGTGAGGCTTGGACTCAGGTAATAGATTTACGTCCGCGGCTTGGACAAATCGAAACTAATCCTCAGTTTGCTTCAATTGTCCCGCCTTCTGAAATGGTTGTTCTTGTAACACTGGAAACAAAAATTGGTGAAGAAGAAGGTATGATGAACTTCTGTATTCCATATCTTACCATCGAACCGATTGTTTCAAAACTTTCTTCACAGTTCTGGTTCAGTTCTGTCAGAAGAAGTTCTACAACACAGTATCTTGGCACTCTTAAGGAAAAGCTTTCTGATGTCAATATGGATGTTGTTGCAGAAATCGGTACAATAAATCTTCCAATCCGTGAAGTTCTTTCTTTAAGGGCAGGGGATGTTGTACGGCTTTCAACAGTCCGTGTAGGTGATCCTTTAACATTGAGTGTTGGAAATGAAAAGAAATTTTACTGTCAGCCTGGTGTCGTCGGCAAAAAAATGGCTGTTCAGGTTATAGGTAAAATAGATCAGAGTGAATCTGATGAATTCGAAGAATTGTCAGTAGAAGGAGATGAATCTTATGAGTGATGGAACAATATCACAGAGCGAAATTGACGCTTTGCTTTCGGGCGTTGATGTTGGAGGTCTTTCATCAGGTCCATCTTCCAATGTCAATATTGATACTCAAACACTTGGCAAATTTGCTGACGGCTTAAAGGATAAAGCTGCTGCAAATTTGAACGGCATGACTGGGGCTTCTTTTGAAATTGGAGCTCCTTCGGTTGAATCAATGGACCGTGATCAGCTTCTTGCAAAACTTCCGGAAATGGTAGTTGCCGTAATGGCTGATTTTAATGCAGGTCTTAAAGGTGATCACCTTGTTCTTCTTGCACCAGAATTTGCGCAGAAAATTACAAGCCTTGTAAACAAGGAAGAAAATGCTGAACTTGATGATATGGCACTTTCAGTAATTGGTGAGTTTGTTTCAACTCATACAGGTTCTGAAATTACAGATCTTAGTTCAATAGCAGGTCTTGCTTCAAATCCGCCAGAGGCAGTACATGTTCCAAAGGCAATGGTCCGTATTCCGCAGGGAACATTTGCATTGTTCACTTATCCTTTGACGCTTGACGGTCAGACATATACATTGTGGGAAGCTGTTTCAAGCGATGTTGCTGAAGGAATTGCACGCGCTTTAGGTGGTGGAACTCCGGAACCTGCAGCAGCAGGCGGTGCTCTTAATGCCGCTGATATGGCTTCAATGGCAAATCTTGCCGGAGGAAGTCCAATGGGCGGAATGCAGATGGGGCAGCCTCAGATGCAGATGGGTGGTTTCCAGCAGCAGCCTATGATGGGTGGAATGCAGATGCCTATGGGTGGAATGCAGATGGGCGGTATGCCAATGGGTATGTCTATGCCTAATGTTCAGTCTGTTCAGTATCCGAGTCTTGCCGGAGGTCCTGCAAGTCAGGAACAGGGAAATATCGGTCTTATCATGGATGTAAACATGGAAATGACCGTAGAACTTGGCCGTACTAAAAAGCAGATTAAAGATATTTTGGGTATGGGTGAAGGAACAATCATCGAGCTTGATAAACTTGCTGGTGAACCTGTAGATATTCTTGTAAACCATAAACCGATTGCAAAGGGTGAAGTTGTAGTCATCGACGAAAACTTCGGTGTTCGTGTAACTGAAATTCTTTCACCTATGGAACGAGTGAGCGATCTTCGTTAAAAATACATAAAAAATTAAGGCATCTGTCAAAAATCATTCGACAGATGCCTTTTTTTTTGATATAATTTAAGAAATTAATAAAAAGTTTGTCAAAAAGTGGGTGGGGTATGACAAAATTTTCTCATAATTGTCTTTTAAAAATTCTTTACATTGGAATTTTACTTTCATTTTTCCAGTTTTCTGTTTCTGCACAGGAATCAAATCTAAATCAGCAGCAGTCAGCTGTAGAACAGACAGCTTCAGAAAATCAGAAACCATATTGGGGAAGTCAAAATGGCGGTCAAACCGTAAATTCTCCTTCAACTTTCGGTCTTTTCTTTAAAATGGTTTTTGCACTTGCATTAGTAACTGGTATTGCTTATTTTGCCCTGCGTGTTTTAAAAAGAAGTACAAAACTTTCAAACTCAGATGATCCTTTTTTAAGACATGTTTCACATCTTTCCCTTTCTCCAAGCCGCTCTGTTGATGTTGTTACGATTTTAGATCATGCTTATATTCTTGGCGTTTCTGATAATAATGTAAATCTGGTTGGAGAAATTACAGATAAAGAACTTGTTAATTCCATGAATCTTTATGCTGATAAAAATGATAGCACAAAACGTCCCCGTTCATTCGAAGATGTTTTAAATATCTTTATGGGAAAAATGTCACAAAATCCTTCAAAGAAAAATAATATTTACGGTTCTGCCGCATGGGACTCTTCAGAATCTTTGCGGCGTCAGCGTGAGCGTTTTAATGAAAATGAAGACGGAGAGCAGTAATATGAGAAAAATGATTTCAGCTGCATTTCATAAATGGCTTCCTAAAATTATACTTGCTTCCTTTTTGACTGTTTTCTGTCTTTTTCCAGTAACTTCACAGAGCCGTCAAAACAGGAATTTTCCATCTGGTTCTACAAATGGCCGTACAGAAATGACTGGTCAGGTCCGTGGACTTGATTTTCCTAATATTGATGTAAATATTACAAGGCCTCAAAGCGGACAGGAAGTTGCTTTTTCTGTACAGCTGTTACTTTTGCTTACAGTCTTAACAATTGCACCAAGCCTTTTGATTCTTACAACCTGTTTCCTTCGTTTTTCGATTGTATTAGATTTTATAAAACGGGCTCTTTCTTTACAGCA
>NZ_JAZOUG010000047.1:0-5196 GCF_045657965.1 Treponema sp.
TATGGCGATACTCACGACAAAGTATTCATTCTTTATGGTCTGCGAAGAACTGGAAAAACAACCTTGATTCGCCAGATTATTTATAACATGAATGACGAAGACAGAAATAAAACTGTTTTTATTCAGATTAATCCTACAAACACGCTTGCTGATGTAAATAAAGATTTACGAAAGCTAGAGACTCTTGGATATAAATACGTATTCATTGATGAAGTAACAATGATGGATGATTATATACAAGGTGCCGCCCTGTTTTCTGATGTTTTCGCATCCAGTGGAATGAAAATAGTGCTTTCAGGAACAGATTCTCTTGGCTTTGTTTTTTCGGAAGATGAGCAGCTTTACGACAGATGTATATTGCTTCACACAACCTTTATTTCTTTCAGGGAGTTCTCAAATGTTTTGGGCATCCATGATATCGATCAGTACATGGAATTTGGCGGAACCATGAGCCAGAGCGGAGATAATTACAACAAGGGAATTTTTAGAACAAAGAAAAGTACAGCTGATTATGTTAATACAGCTATTGCCCGTAATATCCAGCATTCACTTAAAAACTATCAGTATGGAAGTCATTTCAGAAATCTAAAATCAGTTTATGATAAAGTTGAACTTACAAGTGCCATAAATAGAATTGTTGAAGATATGAATCATGAGTTCACAATTGAAGTGCTCACACGGGCTTTTAAGTCTCATGACTTTGGCAGTGCAAAGGATATAATGCGAAAAGACCGAGAAAATCCTACAGATGTCATTGAAATAAAAGAATATCTTGATTTATTGGATTTGACCTGTGACATTCCTCTTGTGAACATGAATGATTTGAGCAATAAGAAAGTTACCACTGTGTTTAGCCAGCCAGGTCTGCGATATTCTCAGGCAGAATCTTTAATTAAATCTCTGATGATGGATGAAACCTTTAAGAATATTGATGCACAGGAGCGAAAGCGAATTACAGAAAGAATCCTTGACGATATAAAAGGCCGAATGCTTGAAGAAATTGTTCAGCTGGAAACAAAAAAGGCAAATCCAAATTTGGAAGTGTTCAAGCTACAGTTTGCAGTCGGAGAATTCGATATGGTCGTTTATGATCCTGATAAAATTTGCTGTAAGATTTACGAAATAAAACACAGCAAAGAAAAATCACCGTTCCAGTACCGCCATCTGATTAACGAAGATAATTGCAAACAGACAGAATTCAGATACGGAAAAATTCTAGAAAAAGTTGTGCTGTATCGTGGAGAAAGCTACTCAGAAGAAAATGGAGTTCAGTATAAAAACGTGGAAGACTATTTGATGGAGATTTAAGAATAAGAGTAAACTACAAAAATGTCGAGTTGTGTGATATAATCAAAATATCAAGTTACATAAAGGACACATCATGGCAAAGTCAAAATCACCCAAATCAAAATCAACTTCAGCCACCATCGGCTTTGAACAGCAGATTTGGGATGCAGCCTGCGAACTTTGGGGACACATCCCTGCTGCAGATTACCGCAAAATCTTTACAGGACTTATCTTCTTAAAATACATCTCAACCGCATTCGAAAAGAAATACAACGAACTCGTAGAAGAAGGCGACGGTTTTGAAGACGATCCCGACGCATACGAATCAGAAAACATATTCTTCGTCCCACCAGAAGCACGCTGGTCAGAAATTGCAAAGGCAGCCCACACACCGGAAATCGGTACAATCTTAGACAAAGCCATGATTGCCATAGAAGCCGACAACAAAAGCCTCAAAGGTGTCCTTCCAAAAAACTACGCCAACCCCGAACTGGACAAACGTGTTCTTGGTAACGTAGTAGACGTATTCACCAACATGGACATGAGCGACACCGAAGCAAGCAAAGACCTCTTGGGCCGCACCTACGAATACTGCATCGCGCAGTTTGCTTCCTACGAAGGAGTAAAAGGCGGCGAGTTCTACACACCGGCAAGCGTAGTAAAAACAATCGTAAATATCTTAAAGCCTTCAGAAGGAAAACGCGTTTACGACCCATGCTGCGGGTCAGGCGGAATGTTCGTTCAGTCCGTAAAGTTCATTCAGGAGCACGCAGGAAACAGAAGCAACATTTCAGTCTTCGGACAGGAAGCCAACGCCGACACCTGGAAAATGGCCAAAATGAACATGGCAATCCGCGGAATCGACGCAAACTTTGGCGACCACCCGGAAGATACCTTTTTCAACGACCTTCATTCTACGCAGAAGTTCGACTTCATCATGGCAAATCCGCCCTTTAATTTGAGCAACTGGGGTCAGGACAAATTGCAGAATGACCCGCGCTGGGCATACGGACTTCCACCTGCAGGCAACGCAAACTATGCCTGGATAGAACACATGATCTACCACCTGGCTCCAAACGGAAAAATCGGCCTTGTACTTGCAAACGGCGCCCTTTCCACCCAGACCTCAGGCGAAGGAGAAATCCGCCGTAAGATAATCGAAGCAGATTTAATAGAAGGAATTGTCGCCATGCCAACCCAGCTTTTCTACAGCGTAACAATTCCGGTAACCCTCTGGTTCATCACCCGCGGCAAAAAACAGACCGGCAAAACACTCTTCATAGATGCCCGCAACATGGGCCACATGGTAGACCGCAAGCACCGCGACTTTTCCGAAGAAGACATCGCCCGCCTTGCCGACACCTTCACCGCCTTCCAGAACGGCACCCTCGAAGATGTAAAAGGCTTCTGCGCAGTTGCCACCACAAACCAAATCGCCGCCCAGGATTACATCCTCACCCCCGGCCTCTACGTTGGCATAGAAGAAAAAGAAGAGGATGACGAACCTTTTGATGATAAAATGAAACGTCTGACAACAGAACTTGGCGCAATGTTCGCAAAGAGCCACGAGCTCGAAGAAGAGATAAAGAAAAATCTTGCAGGGATTGGGTTTAAGATTTAGGGCGTGCCGGCAGCAAGCTGCCGTCGGCTGTTCCGCCCTTCGCTAACGCTCACCGTCCTCGGCTGCCCTTCGGGCATCCTGCGGTCGGCAAGGGGCTCCATAGCCTCACGCATGAGGGCGGCGCAGGCGGGCCGGAAGTAACACTATAAAAAAGAAATACGTCATTCCGAACTTGTTTCGGAATCTATAATATAAAGGAATGAAAATGGAAGAGTGGAAAGAATGTAAGGTAAAAGATATCACCTCATTAATAACAAAAGGAACTACTCCTTCAATGATTGGTGCAAATTTTACTACTAATGGAATCAAATTTATAAAATCCGAATGTATTCTTGAAAACTCCCGATTATTAGATTCTTCTAAATATACATTTATTTCTTCAGAAACAAATGAACGCTTAAAACGTTCTCAAATCATCGAAAATGATATCTTGTTCTCAATGGCAGGTATGTTTTTAGGAAAGACCGGTATTGCTACAAAAGATGATGTGCCAGCAAATACAAATCAAGCTGTTGCGATAATTCGGATTATTTCAGAAAAAGCTGATTTTAAATATGTATATTATTTCTTAAATCAAAAAACACTTATAACTTATATCAATGGTATTTCTGGACAATCCGCCCAACCAAATATTAACCTTCAACAAATTGGCGATCTTGAAATCAAACTTCCCCCTCTCCCCACCCAGCAAAAAATCGCCGCCATCCTCTCGTCCCTCGACGACAAAATCGAACTGAACAACAAAATAAACACCAACCTCGAACAGCAAGCCCAAGCCCTCTTCAAAAACTGGTTTGTAGATGGTTCAGAAAAATCTCATACAATTGGCGATTATATAGTTCCAAAACGAGGAAAGAATCTCTTATCAAAAGACGCAATTCCTGGTGAAGTTCCTGTTGTTGCAGGAGGTCTTGAACCAGCAACTTATCACAACACCGCAAATACAAAAGCACCTGTTTTGACAATTTCCGCCTCAGGAGCAAATGCCGGTTTTGTTAATCTTTGGAATATACCAGTTTGGTCATCTGATTCATCATATATAGATTCAGAAATGACAAATGATGTTTATTTTTGGTATATATTGTTGAAGCTTCGACAAAAAGAAATTTTTGATAGTCAAACAGGTTCTGCACAACCACATATATATCCGCAACATATTTCTGTTATGCCAATAGCAGAATTAGACTTCAATAAGGTTTATAAGTTTACAAAACAAGTTACTCCATTTTTTGAACAAATCGGTGCAAATCAACAAGAAAATTTACGTTTAATTGCTCTTCGAGATACGTTATTACCAAAGTTGATGAATGGAGAAATTGAGGTAGATAAGGTGAAACTATGAAAGCTTTCATAAAAGAAAATCTATTTAAAATTATATCTCTAATCCCAGTATGTTTTATTGCTCTTGGAGCTTTTATTCTCAATATCTATTTAAATCAGTTTGGAATCATCGATGTCGCATTATTTGATTCACGAACAATCTTTGTTGGTTTTGTTGCTCTTTTTCAAATTGTATGTTTCTTTTTCTTTTGGGCAATGCATATTTTAAAATATACATGTCCAAACCGCATTGTATTTTTAATAATCAATTGCTTTCTAAAAAGTGTTGTTTTCACAGTTGCTGTAGCCACACTCCTTGGGAACTATGATAATTCTACTAATCCAGAACTACATCCAGTTTTTGTTGTTTTTTTGATTATTGGCATTATTATAACTTTTATAATACTTGAATCTAATTCAAAAGGAAACCTTTGGAATTCCGGAAAACTAATAAACAAAATCATTTATATATTAGGATTGATATATTCTACATCTTCTTTGATATTTTCCGTTTACCTAATCGAAAAAGATCAAGTTTTGTCTGAAATTTATGAAGTATACAATTATTTAAGTATTTATTTCTCCTTATTCTTATTTATCCGATGGTCTCGTGAAAAGCATTCTATTGAACCAGATGAGGATGTATCGAAGTTTACAAAAACAGGAAAAATTGGAAAACTCGATTATGCATTTACTGTTTTATATTTTATAGGTGCCATTATGGTTTTTTTAATGACTTATTCAAAATATGTATTTCCGAATATTTCTAGCAATTTAGGGGGAGGTGCTTACAAATACAATACTATCATTATAAATGACGACTCTTCCATCACAGGAAAAATTATTCATAGTAATTCAAATTACATTTATGTTATCGAAGAAGAAAACAAGTTGTCTCAATATCCTATTACTACGATTAAAGCATATGCAATTCAGAATGATATTACAAATGAGGCTGTTGTTGCTCC
>NZ_JAZOUG010000048.1:0-15503 GCF_045657965.1 Treponema sp.
CAATGGAACTGTTTTTCCGGCTTGATGTTGAAAACCGCCCGCACCAGATTTGGGATAGCGAAAACGGAAAAAGTGCGGTTACAGAATGGCAGATTCTTGGAGTGGAACGCTATCACGCACCAGACGGAAGCATACGGAACGCAACAAGAGTTCTTTTTATGCCGCATACAGGAAGAACCCACCAGCTCAGGCTTGCCAGCAGCGACAGTCACGGCTTTGGCACACCGATTATCGGCGATACTCTCTACGGAAAATGCGATGAGGGAGAGCGGCTTATGCTTCACGCACAGAAAATCACATTTACGCACCCTGTAACGGGAGAAAAAATGACGATTGAATGCAGGGCGGAGTTTTAAGTTTTAACCTTTCAATTTTCCGTTTTCTTAATCTCGCTTACAAAAAGGCCTGCTATCGTAAGAACAGCACCAACGGCCCCCATTACAGAAATTTTTTCTCCCAAAGCAAAGAAAGCGAAAACGATTGTAACGACCGGAATCAGATAAATGCCTGCGGTAGCACGCACGGTTCCAAGTTTTTCGCAGGCAAGATTCCATGCAGCAAAACAGAAAGCGCTCGCACCCAGCCCTAAAAAGCACAGGTTGAGCCAGTTTAAAGGATTTGAAAAACGCTGAAGGTTGACGGCAGAATCAAATGTGAATCCTGTAAAAAATCCGATTGGAATCATAAAAACAATCGCCCAGAAGAAAATCCGCCTTGTTACCTGAATTGAGTCAAGTTTGAAGGCATTGATTTTTGAAACACACAGCGAATATATGCCCCACCAGATGGCGGCGGCAAGGGCTAAAAAATCACCTTTTGGATTAAGGTGAAGCTCAACAACTCCGTTAAAGCTTACAAGAGCCACACCAAAAATTGCCAGAAGAAAACCAATATTGAAAAACATTGTCAGATGGCGTTCTTTAAGGAAAATCTGCAGAAAAATTGCCGTAAAAATCGGACAGATTGAAACGATGATACTAACATTTGAAGCTGAAGTGTAGGAAATCGCAAGATTTTCCATAAACTGATATGCCGTAACCCCTGAAAGGCCTGCGAGCATGAAATAAAGTTCCTGTTTTTTTTCAGAAAGATGAAGAAGCCGGGGGCGCATAACCCACAATCCCGCATAGGCAAGCAGAAACCTGAACACAAGAATTTCGTAAGAAGAAAACGAGTTAAGAAGATACTTCGTTGAAACGAAGGTGATTCCCCAGATAAAGACAGAAATCGAAGCGAGAAAAATCCCTAAAACCGGAATATTTTTTTTCATAAAAGGATTTTATCAGAAAGAAGAAGAATTGAAAACATTGCGTTTTTCCGCTATTCTTTACGATATGAAAGAACTCGAACTTAAATACGGATGTAATCCAAACCAGAAACCTGCAAAGGTTTACGTAGATGAAGGCGATCTCCCAATCGAAGTTTTGAACGGAAGACCTGGATATATTAACCTGCTCGATGCCCTTAACGGCTGGCAGCTTGTAAAAGAACTCAAAGAAGCTACAGGATTGCCTGCAGCCACCAGCTTCAAACATGTAAGCCCTGCCGGAGCTGCAGTCGGAAAGCCTTTGAGCGACACTCTCAAAACAATCTACTTCACAGACGGAATCGAACTTACACCAATGGCAGCAGCTTATGCCCGTGCACGCGGAGCTGACCGAATGAGCTCTTTCGGTGACTTTATTTCTTTGAGCGACGAATGTGACGAAGCAACCGCCCTTCTTATCAAAAAAGAAGTTTCAGACGGAATCATCGCTCCTTCATATTCTGCAAAAGCTCTTGAAATCCTCAAGGCAAAAAAGAACGGAAACTACTGTGTAATCAAAATTGATCCGAACTATGTTCCGCCTGCAACAGAAGTAAAACAGGTTTTCGGCGTAAAATTCGAACAGGGACACAACTTCCTTAAAATCGACGAAAGCTGTCTTTCAAACATCGTAACCAAAAACAAAACTTTGAGCGAAGATGACAAACACAACCTCATTATCGCGCTCATCACCCTCAAATACACTCAGTCAAACTCAGTCTGCTATGTAAAAGACGGTCAGGCAATCGGTATCGGAGCAGGCCAGCAGTCCAGAGTTCACTGTACACGCCTTGCAGGTCAGAAAGCCGACAACTGGTGGCTCAGACAGTCGCCTAAAGTTTTGGGCTTGCAGTTCGTTGACGGAATCAAGCGTGCAGACAGAGACAACGCAATCGACGTTTACATCGGTGAAGAATACGAAGACGTTCTTGCAGAAGGCAAATGGCAGAACATTTTCAAAGTAAAGCCGGAAGTTTTCACACGCGAAGAAAAGAAAGAATGGCTTTCTAAAAACACAAATGTTGCAGTCGGAAGCGACGCATTCTTCCCGTTCGGAGACAACATCGAGCGCGCAAGAAAGAGCGGCGTTACAGTCGTAGCTCAGCCGGGCGGCAGCGTGCGTGACGATCAGGTAATTGAAACCGCTGACAAGTACAACATGGTAATGTGCTTCAACGGAATCAGACTTTTCCATCATTAGTATTACTGGATAAACAAAAAAACGGTCTCCCGTCGTAAACCTGCCATAAAACTCGCCTCGCAAGTTTTTTACGCTCCCTAGGTTGAAGCCCTTCGGGACGCTTCGCCCTTCAAAGCGAGTTTTTGTCAGAACCCCGACTCCGACCGTTTTTTTTGTTTTTTCTGGATTATTATGATGAAAATGTCTGTAACCTCATCATAAAGAAATATTTGCTTAATTATGAAAAATCTTTCTTCCTTTGAATACCTTTTTTTTGACCTTGACGGAACTCTCACGGAAAGCGCTCCGGGAATTATGAACTCTGCACGGTACGCTCTTTCTTACTACGGAATTACCGATGTGCCGGATTCAGCTTTGCGCAAATTTATAGGCCCGCCGCTTATGGAGTCATTTAAAGATTTGTTCGGTTTTTCAGAAGAGAAAGCACGCGAAGCTATGAAAAAATACCGCGAATATTTTGCAGACAAAGGCCTTTTTGAAAATTCTGTTTATGAAGGAATTCCTGAAACCCTTGAAAAATTAAAATCTTCAGGAAAGCACTTATATGTTGCTACAAGTAAGCCTGAAATCTACATGAAGCAGATTCTTGATAAATTTGACCTTACACAATATTTTGACTTTGCAGGCGGCTCTGACGTTGAAGAAACTCGGAGCGAAAAAGCAATGGTAATCGAATATGTAATCCGGGAAAACAAACTTGAAAGAGAACTGCAAAACGGAAAAATCTTGATGATTGGCGACCGCAAGCACGACATCATCGGGGCTCACAAAAACAATATCCCATGCTGTGCATGTCTCTGGGGCTATGGAAACAGGGAAGAATTCAGCGAATTCAAAGCCGACTTTGTAATTAAAAAAAGCAGTGAATTATTGTAAGGGAATTGAAATCCTGCTTTTCTTGCAGTGTTTTTTGCAATTCAATAATACTTAAACAATAATTTCTATCGGACTTCTCCCGGTGACATCTGATACTTCTGCTTGAAGAGCCGCTCCAGATGTGTGGAATCAGAAAATCCAGTCTGCTCGGCGATTCGTTCTACAGGAAGGTCGGTATCTTTTAAAAGGGAACGGGCAATGCGAAGACGAAGGTCAATCACATATTTAATTGCGGTCATTCCTGTTTTTTCTTTAAAAAGTTTATTCAAATCGGTGCGGTTTGTTCCAAATTCAGAACACAAATTTTCCAAAGTAATTTTCTGGTCATAAGAACGGGCAATGTAATCTAATATAGGTTTAAAGTCTGAACCTGCCGCAAAAAAAGTTACCTCTTTGTTTGCATTCTGCTTGAGTTCAAAAAGCTGGGCATTAAAAAATAAAATTTCCGTCAAAAAAGACCGGGTTTTGCATGGCCACCAGCCTGAATTCTGTTCACAAAGTTCAAAATGGGCTTTTTCCATTAAGCCATTAATATGCCTTGCATCTTCGGGATTTATATAACGGAAATAATTAAGTTCTCGGCTGTTTATGTGAGTTTTTAAAAGCATTCGATTTTCGATTACTTCACTTTCGGCATCTGTCCCTTTCTGGAGGATGTTTTCAAAGTTTAATTTTTTATTTAAAAATTTAGGATTAAAAAGGAATTCACGGCATTTTATCTGTAATTGTTCTTCGGCTGGAATCTTTAACAAGTCTTTTTCGTTTAAGCACATAACGGCAGGAGTAATAACCTGAACAAAGACTTCATTTATCTGTGCAGTAAATTTTCCTTCTGTAAAAAGAATGATTCTAAATCTGTCGCTTACATTTTCTTCGAGAGCTTTTGCAAAGATTTCCTGTGATACAAAAACAGGTTCTACACGAGGTTTTGAAGAATGAAGTGCAGTTGTAGAATATTCCATATACTTTTTCCACTTTCTAATTATAACACAAAACCTGCAGTCAGGTAAGGAGGAGAGGAAAGAGCTGATTAACACTTAAAGCGATTAATCCTCACTTCCCGACAAATTGCCTCAACTCTTTGAGTTGCGGACAATTTGCAATATTATAGTAAACCCTGACTGCAGGTGAAGTTTTTATTTGTTGAATCTTCTCAAGAAAGCTTCCACTGCTTTCCAGCTTGCTTCATTTCCTTCGGTTGCTTCATAAAGGGCCTGTGAGCCGTGCTTAGAGTCAGTTTCAGGAACAAAGTATGTTTTATCTTTATTTTCGATTGCATCAAAAATCGGCTGGGCATCTTTACGTTCAGACGGACGTGAAGTTACAAATACAGGAACTTTGACATCTTTAGCTTCTGTGCTAATCCAGTTTGCTTCTTTTCCAAGGTCAGCAAAATATTCGCCGGGAGAGAAAGCAAGATAGGCTGCGATTTTGTCTGAGTTTGATTTTACAAGAGTGAATCCAAGGCTTGAAGAATATGAAGAGCCCCAGAGAATGATTTTTTTGCTTGAAAGTTTTGAAGCATATTCGATTGCAGACTGAATGTCCTGAACTGCATCAAGATATGTAGTTCCCAGCCCCTTAGCTTCTGCGGCAAGTTTTGTTGCATTGTCTACATTGTTCTTAGTTTTTCCAGAACGCTGGTCGATTGCAATTGCATTAAAGCCTAAGAGATTGAGTTTTGGAGCAATTTCAAGGTACTCGCCGCGAGACCAGTTTGCACGGTGGCAGAGAAGAATAAGTGGAGCGTCTTTAGAGTATGCCATATATAAATCAGCAGTAACAGGAAGCCCGTCTTTTGAAGGGAATGTAACAGTCTGAGGTGTCTCAACTTTTTTAGGTACGACTTTTCCTGTTGAAGTGCAAGAAACGAACATTGTGCAGGCAAGAACTGCTGCAGAAAAAACATTTAATTTTTTCATTTTATCTCCTTGTAAGCTGCGGATTTATTTGATTAAGCCTTTCCACTAGCCTACGAAAAGATAATCTCATATTTAAAAGGCAAAAAAAATTGCAGAATTGCAAAAGAAATCGGCAAATCTGCAATAAACGAGTTTTTTTATGTCAAAAATTTAATTTTTCACTGGTGGAATTCATAGCCTGAATAGCTGAAACGTTTGAAAAGTTTGTTGTCTTCGTTGTATTCGAAACTCAGACTTTCAAAAAGAATTGTTGTTTCAGGCTCAGGGGTGTACCAGATTGGGACCGTTGTGTCAGCCGGCTCCTTTTTTTTGGCGAGGGAGAGGATAAAATCTGTGGCATCGAAGGTGCCCCGTTCGGTCTGGATTTTGACAGCCGGCAGTTCGTTGGCGTATTCACTGTATTTGTTTTCTACCCAACCGCCTGAACTTTCTGAGGCGGAAATCTTAACCATTCTGCTGAAGGAGGCAATGTCATATGCGGTGTTTTCGTCTTTAACCCGGTGTTTATATGTGATGATTGTCGAATCCTCTTTTTCTTTTTTAATTCCAAAAAGGTCCTGAAAGGAAAGAAGCTTTGCATTTTCCCCTTCTTTTTTGATTTTTTCCATCATCCATTGGGGATCAGGAATTTCAGATGTTCCGGTGATGTAGCGGTAAGCGCTGTAGAGAGAGGCCCGGTCATCATCTTCGATGATCTGCTCGATTTTTTCTCTGTCGTATTCTGAAAGAGCATCTTTTTCCTTATTGAACATCTCGTATTTTTCAAGCACGTTCATCATACGGCCGTACTGGCTTTTGTATGCCATGTCGATGAGATTACAGGGAGAAAGAGTGTCCAGGAGGATAAAAAAGGCTAGAAGAAGGAGGGAATATTTAGTGAATTTTCCTTTTTTTATGAACGTAAGTGCGATGGTGAGAACCGAAAAAATAATAAAAAGCAGGCTGGAATAGCGGTAGCCCGTAAAACCGTAAGCATTCACCCGGATAAAGAAGGCGGGAATCTGTACGCAGATAAGGGGAATGAAAGCAAAGGCTCCAAAACGGTAGAAAAAGCGCACCGCAGGAAGATTTTCAAATTCCCGGAGAATAAAATACGAGAGGATGAAAAAGCAAGAAGCAAAAGAAACAAACCAGTTGATTTGTCCGTTGGGAAGAGTTAGCAGTACGAGGGCTTTTATAAGATAAGCGTAGAGAATGAGAAGAAGAACGGTAAAAACCGGAAGGAAAATATAGAACATGATGATTTTAAAAGCTTTGCCGGATGATTCTTCACTGCGCTTATAAAAAAGATGGTATGAAAAAGAATTAACAGCAATTACAAAAAAACTGAAGGCTGCACAGGCATCATAGATACAGGATTCATCTGTATTCAAGATGAGATTCTGCACGGCGTAAACGAGAAGGCACATACCGCCGCAAAGTATGGTGGACAGTAACGAACAGAAGAAAAAATGCTTAAAAACCAGGGCAAAATAAGTCTTAGAATCGGATTTTGGAATAAAAAGAAAGATAGAGACAGCGACCACAGCAAAAACAATTCCAAAATAGTAAAGAGGGCCGTAAATGTCTCCGTCGCGGGTAAATCCTTCCCGGGCAAAATAGCCTATAATGGTTCCCGCAGTTCCTGAAAGAATCTGTAGTGTGTATTTTTTTACCGGGAAAGGGGCAAAACGCTCTGAAAGAAGCACTGCAGGAATGGAGAACACGGTTCCCAGGGAAAAGGCAAGGCAGAGGGATAAAAGCTTTTCCAGGCTGATAGTTTTATGGAAGAACTCCGGCAGGGCTTTGTTCACATCATAAATCTGGAGGGTATAAAAAAGAAAAGCCACCAGAGAAAAAGCAAAAATGACTTTCTTTTGTGAAAGATAGACTAAAATTTCTGAAAGGGCAGATTTAATTCGATTAAACAGTTTTTCCATAACAAAAGTATAACACGGAATTTTGGCCGGGGAAAGTGGACAAGGGATTGGACTGGCGGCGAAAGCCGTTCCGGAGCATAGCGGAGGAATGGAGCCGAAAGGCGGAACCAGGGAAAGCGCGGTTTTTGCGTAAGCAAAAATGGCCCCTATAACTAGAAATCCAGTTACAAAGGCCATTCTTTAATTTTTCAGTTTTTAACTTACAGTTTTCGGTTTACTTGTAAATTGGTCTTACTTTGATAACGCCGTCGATTGCAGAAAGAGAAGCAAGAGCTGCTTCATCAACTTTTCCGTCAACATCGATGAGAGCGTAAGCAAGGTCGTTCTTGTTCTGGTCAACCATGCCTGCAATGTTAAGTTTTGCGTTTCCAAGAACTGTTGTAAACTGCGCAATCATATTAGGAACATTTTTGTGAGCAATGCAAAGTCGGGTTCCGCCGGCAGGAGTTTCGTTGTTCAGGAAAGTCTTCGGGAAGTTTACTGAATTTCGGATTTCACCTGATTCAAGGAAGTCTCGAAGCTCTTTTACTGCCATAACGGCACAATTGTCTTCTGCTTCTGGAGTAGAAGCTCCAAGGTGTGGAAGACAGATAACTTTGTCGCATTTCAAAAGCTCTTCATCAGCAAAGTCAGTAATGAGGGCGGCGACTTTTCCAGAAGCGATTGCAGCCAAAACATCAGCGTTGTTTACAAGACCACCGCGGGCAAAGTTTACGATGCGCACTCCGTCCTTCATAGTTTTAATTGAAGAAGCGTTAATCATTCCCTTTGTGTCATTTGTCTGTGGAACGTGAACTGTGATGTAGTCAGATTTTGTGTATACGCCTTCGAGGGTGTCAGAAATTTTTACGTTGCGATCGAGAGAAAGGGCTGCTTTTACAGAAAGGAACGGGTCGTAGCCGATTACGTTCATTCCCAAAGCGATTGCAGTATTTGCAACCATAGCACCAATTGCACCAAGACCGATTACGCCCAAAGTTTTTCCTTTAAGTTCAGGTCCTACAAACTGGCTTTTGCCCTTTTCTGCCAAA
Organism: Treponema sp.; assembly: GCF_045657965.1. Lineage (GTDB taxonomy): Bacteria > Spirochaetota > Spirochaetia > Treponematales > Treponemataceae > Treponema_D. The sequence goes on from NZ_JAZOUG010000048.1 coordinate 8,256, forward strand.
GCAGGGATTTCGTCTCCCTTCCCTGCCAAGTCAGCTACCCATTTATTTGCGGCAACAGCTGGTCGGCTTGAAAGCAAAAGACCGAGGATTACAAGTTCTTTTACAGCGTTTGCATTTGCACCTGGTGTGTTAAATACAACAACACCTTTTGCAGCTAGTTCTTCGCAAGGAATGTTATTTACACCGGCACCTGCCCGGGCAACTGCCTTAACTGAATCACTTAAGTCCATTCCATGCATCTCAGCCGAGCGCACAAGAATTGCGTCCGGGTTATTGATGTCAGTTGCAATCTCGTAAGAGTCACGGGGAAAGTTTTCAAGGCCAATGGCACTGATTTTATTTAACGTCTGAATTTTGTACATAATTTTCTCCATTTTTCCGACGCAGATGCCCACAGATGAACACAGATTATGTATTTCCTAGAAGAAAAACTTTCCTGTTTCACAGGCGATTTTCGTTTAGGATATAAACCATAACCCATACTCTATCTGCGTGTATCAGCATTTATCCGCGTCTAATTATTTGTTAGCCTCAGCAAATTTCTTCATGAACTCAACCAAAGCCTTAACGCCGTCTAAGGTCATGGCGTTGTAGATTGAAGCGCGCATACCGCCGACTAAGCGGTGACCCTTAAGGTTAATGAGGCCTGCAGCTTCTGCTTCTTTTACGAACTTAGAGTTGATTTCTTTTTCTTTTGCAAGAGCAGCTTTTTCTTCAGCACTCTGTTCAGCTTCGTCTTTTTTTGCTGCGGCTGCTGTAACTGCTGTTGAGTATTTTGTAAGGAAAGGAACGTTCATGAGAGAGCGGCTTCCTTTTTCTGCAGTTGCGTGGTAGAAATCAGAACTGTCAAGGAAGTTATAAAGATAGTCAGCTTTTTCAACGTTGAGTTTGTTGATTCCTTTAGCCCCTCCGTTCTTTTCGATCCAGTGAAGAACCTTGTCGAGAACGTAGATAGTGTAGCATGGAGGTGTGTTGTACATGCTTCCGTTGTCTGCGTGAGTTTTATAAGCGAGCATTGTCGGTGTGCCAGGGAGGCAGTTTTCAGGTTCCGGAATAAGGTCTTCGCGGATGATTACGAGAGTAACACCGGCTGGAGCGAGGTTTTTCTGAGCACCTGCAAAAAGAAGGCCGAATTTTGAAACGTCGAGTTCTTCACTCAAAACACATGAAGAAATATCTGCAACGAGCGGAATGTCTCCGCAGTCAGGGATGTATTCATAATGAGTTCCCATGATTGTGTTATTAAAACAGATGTAAGCGTAGTCATAGTCGCCGGTGATTTTTTCAACTTTCGGGATATAAGAATAGTTTTTGTCTTTTGAAGAAGCGATTACATCAACAGCAACGCCGAGTTTTTTAGCTTCTGCGGCAGCTTTTTTAGCCCATACGCCAGTTTCGATGTAAGCAGCTTTCTTGTTTTTAATTCCGAGGTTCTGTGCAACCATAGCAAACTGAGTTGAACCGCCTCCCTGAACAAAAAGAACCTTGTAGTTTTCAGGAACTTTCATAAGTCTGCGGATCATAGCTTCAGCATCTTCGATGATAGGTTCATAGTACTTTGAGCGGTGGCTCATTTCCATTACCGACTGACCTGTTCCCTGATAATCGAGCATTTCTGCTGCACATTCTTTTAATACTTCTTCCGGCAAGCATGAAGGACCGGCACTAAAGTTGTAGACTCTAGCCATATTTTGCACCTCTTTATTTAAAGTGAAATCTTTCACAGAATTGATGATAAGATTTTAAAGTTTTGCAGGAACAAGGTCAACGAAAGAGATAAATTTTCAGCATTTTACTGTGAAATAATTCACATTAATCAGCCAACATACCTGTAAGTATAAAAGATGTGTTTACATTTTCCACACGGACACTTTTATTAAGATTTAAGATTACATTCGTATAATTTACGATTCCTTTTATGCCGTAAGAAACCAGTCTTTCTGCCATAAACTGGGCTTTTTCGTCCGGAACTGCAAGAACGGCATATTCAATTTTAAGCGAGTGTATTTTTGACTCTAAATCTAGAGTTGGAAACAACGGAATCGTTGATTTCATTATCTCGATTTTATTCATATTGATATCAAATCCTGCCGCAAGCTCAAAAGGACTGCCTACAAAAATCGAATTTTCCAGAAGCGCTTCACCAAGTTTTCCAAGCCCCACTATGCAGCACCTGTGCTTTTCAGCAGATTCTTCACTGATTTTAAGGCACTCACAAATCGCATCATGCAGAACGTTGACATCATAGCCGTTACTTACACCGTTGTGCAGTTCAAGAAGAGAAATATCCCGCCTGATTGTCGCCTCACCCCAGCCGGTCAGCGATGCAATCTCAACCGAAGTGATTTTTTTATGTTCTGACTGATTCAAAATCTGGGAAAGAAGATGCGAAAGTGTTACAAGCCTTTTTTTTGACGGTGCAGAAAATTTCTTCATAACTTTGTTATACCACAAATCTGCCTGAAATGCATAAAAATTTAAAGACAACCCTTATAATTAGAGATTTTTGAGATTTTATTCTGTTTCACCATGCTAACAAATAACTTAATTGTACAAATTTAGCCTTGAACATTCTTATTCCGACATATTAGAGTATTCTAAGTTTATGCTAAGAAATCCCTTATTTTTCAAAATAGTAAATTTTCAGTTCTTTTCGGGCTGAAAAATATAAAAAGTCATACATCAAAAAGGGGGATTGTATGAAAAAAAGTTTATTGAAAGGATTCGGAGCCTTCGCACTGAGTGCAGCTTTGATTCTTTCGGGTTGTTCAGATCTTTCAGACATTAACTCATCTGAAATCCTGGACGAAGTTACGGCTGTTTCTGCTGAACGTGCTGCTTCTACAGCATCAGGTCTTTCAACAGGAACAATTTCTTCAAACACAACTTACGGTGATTTTACACTTCTTGCTACTTCAAGCAAAACCGTAAAGGTTGTCTCTTCTTCTGCCTCTTACGGCGGAACGAGTTATTCAAAAGCATGGGACCTCGGCGGTGGTGCTGACGGTGTTGCTGCTACTTACAGAGCTTTTAAAGTTTCACTTTCTTCAGGTGATACTGTAAAGGCTGTCGTAAACGCAAATGCTGCACGCACGCTTCAGTTCTCAAACGGAAGCAAAGTAGTTGCTTCTGCTGACGTAGGAACTTCTGCAAGCCAGTTCTCTTACACAGCGACAAGCTCTGGTACTTACTACCTGTATTCAAAATCAAGCGCAATGCGCGTATTCTCTGTTGAAAAGACAAGCGGTTCTTCATCAAGCGGATCAAGTTCTTCAGGCTCTTCATCAAGCGGAAGTTCTTCTTCAACTTCAGGCTCTGCAATTTCATTCAAGCCGACAAGCCTTTCTGCAGGTTCTGTAACTTCAAACACAACTTATGGTTCATTTCAGGTTCTCGCTTCTTCTGATAAACCTGTTCAGATTGTTAACAGTTCTTTGACTTACAATTCAAACAACTACACAAAGGCTCTCGACCTTAAGGGCGGTTTTTCAGGAACAAAACCTACATACCGTGCAGTTAAATTTGACGCTGCTTCAGGTGCTACAATTTCTGTAGTTGCAACAGCAGGTGCAGCAAGAACACTTCAGCTTTCTGACGGTTCATCTGTTCTCAAATCAGTTTCTGTAGGAACAAGTGCAACTCTCTTAAGCTACACAACTACAAAAGCAGGAACTTACTACGTTTACTCTTCTGGAAGCGCAATCAGCATTTATGAAATCTATGTTTCTGCTGCTGGCTCTTCTTCAAGCTCAAGCGGAAGCTCATCAAGCGGTTCAAGCTCTTCAGGAAGTTCTTCATCAGGTTCATCTTCAAGTTCTTCTGGTTCAGGACTTTCTAACACTGGTTCAACAACTCAGAGTGGTGTAGGTACACGTTCACGCCTTACAGAAATTACAAACAAATCTCAGATTAAGAGCTACATTTACTGTACTTCTGCTTCTGAAATCACATCTGCCCTCAACTCAGTTGCAGGCGGAGCTGCTGTTGTAATCAAGGCTGGTACATACAAGTTCTCTTCACCAATCACAATTTCTTCTTCAAACAACGGTTCATCTTCTGCAATGAAGTATGTAATGGCAGAACCAGGTTCAGCTAACAAAGTAATCTTTGACTTCTCAGGCGAATCTCTTTCTGACTCTAACCGCGGTATCCAGATTTTCGGTGACTACTGGCACTTCTACGGAATCAACGTAACAGGTGCTGGTGACAACGGTATGTATATCGGCGGGAACAACAACATTGTTGAACTCTGTGTATTCTATGCTAACCGAGACTCAGGTCTCCAGATTGCACGCGAAAAGTCTTCTATGTCTTCAATGAGCGACTGGCCTGCAAACAACCTGATTCTTAACTGTACAGCATACGACAACGCTGACCCTGCAACAGGTGAAAACGCTGACGGCTTTGCATGTAAACTTACAGCTGGAAACGGAAACGTATTTGACGGATGTATTGCTTACTGTAACTGTGATGACGGATGGGACCTCTATGCCAAGGAAGCAACAGGTTCAATCGGTGTTGTAACAATTAAAAACTGTGTTGCTTACAATAACGGACGCCTCACAACAAACTCAAGCTATGCAAACGGCGATATGAACGGATTCAAGCTTGGCGGTTCAAACGGAAAAGTTCCTACAGCTCACGTTGTAACAAACTGTCTCGCAGTTGGAAACGGACACGACGGATTTACAGACAACGGAAACGGAGGAGCCCTCAATGTTTCTTACTGTACTTCTTACGGAAACGCAAAAGTAAACTTCAACTTCTACCGCACAAACAAGGGTAAGTTTGACCACATGCTTACTCTCGCTCCAAAGAGCAGCGACAAGTACGGTACAAGCGATGTTGCTTCAACAATTTCTAATTCCGTTTATTTCACAAACAGCAAGTACTTCTATATTTCAGCAGCTAGCTCAATTACAAACGGACAGAAAGACTTCAGTACAACAATTTCTGCACCATCTACTTCTGCAACAAGCCTTGCATGTAACTCTTCTGTACATACAAGCTACAGAAACTCAGACGGTACAATCAAACTTTCTGGTTACACAAACAGCTCTTACTCTGGACACAAGTTCGGATCACAAGCTGCAACAATTAAGGGAATTTCTCTTAAATAAGGTGTAACAGTCATTGCCGCACTCAGGCGAAAATGTCTGGGTGCGGCTTTTTTTTTCTTAGTATTTTCTTATCTTATTCTAAGAATATTATAATTATCTCCATTTTCTCCACTTTAAAGTGCGGAAATTTCCAAATTTCACTTTGAACATTCTTATTCCGTTGTATGATACTGCTACTATCATAAAGTGGAGGATTTTATGAAAAAAAGTTTAAGAATGGTTTCCATTCTCGGTTCACTCACGCTTGCTGCGTGTCTGCCGTTTGCCGGCTGCAGTGACATCGCAAATATTGATACCACTGACAGTTCTTCCGAGTCAAGTGTTTCTTCTGCTATAAGCCGTTCTGCCACATACGCTGCATCTACCAGTGGCATTTCAGGCTCAATCAGTTCTGCAACTCCAACAGGAAGCGGCCTTACCGGCGTAAAAGCGCAGGGCTGGCTCAACAGTGCCTATATCGTCTGGACAGGCTCTTCTTCAAGCTACACGGTTACTTGTGATGGCACGGAAGTCAGTTCTTATCTCACCCGCAAAATCGGCTCTCAGTGGCGTTGTGATATTCCTGGTCTTGCTGCAGGAAGTCATACGCTCAAAGTCACATGCGGCTCTTCTTATCTCACCGCAACGGTAACTGTTGCTTCTCACGACCGCACAGGTTTCGGCTTTTACGGCGACACTGTTCCAGGTGCTTACAAAGCTGACGGTACATTAAAAGACAATGCAGTCGTTCTTTACATTAATGAATCAACAAAAGATTCTGTTACTCTTGATGTAACAACGTCTTCAAAAGGTACTACAACAACATATACCGGCTTACAGAACATTCTCACCGGATTCAAAAAAGGCTATGATACTCGCCCGCTCTGTGTTCGCCTCATCGGAAAAGTCACAGATTTCGAAACGATGGATAACGGCGACATTATGATTTCTGGTTCAGGTTCATCAAAACTGCTTTCTAACGGTCTTACAATCGAAGGTATCGGTTCAGATGCAACTGCTTACGGCTGGGGTATCCGAATCAAAAACTCTCAGTATGTAGAAATTGCAAACATCGGCTTTATGATGGTTGATTCTGACGAAGGCGACAATGTTTCACTTCAGCAGAGTAACCAGAATATCTGGGTTCACAACTGTGATATGTTCTACGGAGCAGCTGGAAGCGATGCCGACCAGAAAAAAGGTGACGGTGCTCTCGACTGCAAAAAATCAACTTACGTTACATTCTCTTACAACCACTTCTGGGATTCAGGAAAATGTAATCTTCTGGGCTTAAGTGAAGGCACAACAGACGGTCTTTACATTACTTATCACCATAACTGGTATGATCATTCAGACAGCCGCCACCCGCGCTGCCGCTACTATTCTGCTCACGTTTACAACAACTACTACGACGGAAACGCAAAATATGGTGCTGGTGCATGTTTGGGTTCATCTGTCTTTATGGATTCAAACTACTTCCGTAACTGTAAATATCCGATGCTCACCTCAATGCAGGGAAGCGATTTGTATGCAAGCGGAACAACACGTTCTACAGATAATGCTACATTCTCTAAAGAAAACGGCGGTTCAATCAAAGCTTACAACAATACTATGACAGGAACTTACACATTCATTCCTTATGGTGCAAGTTCATACACTGTTTCAGGTTCAACAGCAACAGCCTCTGGTCAGGGAATTACAACAACAAGCGACTTCGATGCTTATGTTGTTTCAAGTGCAGGTACAACTGTTCCAAGTTCGGTAACTTCGTACGCAGGTTCAAACACATACAATAACTTTGATACTTCAAGCATCATGTATTCTTACACAGCTGATTCTCCTTCAACTGCTGTAACAAACGTTAAAAAATATGCAGGGCGAATCGAGGGCGGTGATTTTACTTACACATTCTCTGATTCAGCAGATACAAGCTACGATGTAGATACAACCCTTCAGGCTGCTCTTATAAGCTACACTGGAGCAACAACTGCATACAATGAAAGCTCTTCAAGCTCATCAGAATCAAGTGAATCATCAAGTTCCAGCTCTGAATCTTCAGGCTCTTCTGAATCAAGCTCAAGTTCTGAAAGCTCTTCTTCAAGTTCAGAAAGTTCATCAGGCTCTTCTTCTGGAAGCTCATCTTCTTCAA
>NZ_JAZOUG010000049.1:0-2762 GCF_045657965.1 Treponema sp.
TGGAATTACAGATGCAATTACAACAACAGGTTTTACCTGAAGATGAAATTTTTGTTTTAAGAGATGGTAAAGTTCACCAGAAGCTAAAGCTGATGCAGCAAATGCAAGTACATGAAGTGCGATATGATGAAACTTATTAAAATACACGAGACAAATAACTAATGGAAGTCCAACAAAAAATGTAAGCAATCTCGCAATAACTTTATTCATAAAATCCCCGTTTTATTGATTCGGTACACCACCAAATCGTCTGTTCCTTGTCTGATATTTTGAAATATTTTCGAAGAATTCTTCTTCATTATAATCCGGCCAGAGTGTATCTGTAAAGAGAAACTCTGCATAGGCGCACTGCCATAATAAGAAATTGGACAGTCGTTCTTCACCTCCGGTACGAATCATTAAATCAACTGGAGGAAGTGAAGGTATATCCAGCGACTTAGAAATTAATTCTTCGTTTATATTTTCGGCAGTTTCGCCACTGTTTACAAGTTTTTTAATACACCGTACAATTTCATCACGGCTTCCGTAGTTAATTGCAAGTACACAGGTTGTTCCAATAAAATGTTCAGTGTCTTTTTTGGCATTTATTATTTCATTACGTACATCAGCCGGCAGACCAGTTAAATCGCCTATATGCTCGACTTTAATTCCATTTTTTTTGTAAAATTCAAATTCTGCGCGAAGGTGACCTTTTATTAGTCCCATTAAATAACCGACTTCTTCCTGAGCGCGTTTCCAGTTTTCTGTTGAGAATGTGTAAAGAGTAATGTATTTGATTCCAAGTTTCGACGCAGCCGCCACAATTTTTTTTGCACTTGTTAAGCCTTCTTTGTGGCCGCTGGTACGCGGTAAACCCCGGTTTCTTGCCCAGCGTCCGTTACCGTCCATAATTATTGCAACATGTTCCGGTACTCCGCGGGCAATTATTTCTTCGGCTGTCATTACGCCATGATTTCCTTTTCTTTTGCATCACATACAGCCTGAATGTCTGCGATGTATTTATCAGTGAGCTTCTGAAGATCATCAGTTTCTTTTTTGAGCTGGTCTTCTGTAATCTCACCGGCTTTCTGCTGTTTTTTAAGATCATCATTTCCGTCACGGCGGATGTTGCGGATAGTTGTTTTATAGTTTTCCCCGACTGATTTAGCCTGTTTGACAAGCTCCTTTCGGCGGTCAGCGGTAAGGGCGGGGATTGCGATTCGGATTACTTTTCCATCATTTGAAGGATTTAATCCTAAATCAGCAACAAGGATTGCCTTTTCAATTTCAGTAATCAAAGATTTATCAAACGGAGAGATTACTACGCTTCTTGCTTCAGGAATAGAAATCTGTGCCACCTGAGAAAGAGGAGATTTTGCACCATAATAATCAACACGAACCTTATCAAAAAGAGAAGCAGAAGCACGTCCTGTACGGATTGTGTTCATTTCATTTTTAAGACCTTCAATTGTCTTATCCATCTTAGACTTTGCGTCAAATGCCATATTATCCTCCGTTTTTATGAAGCAAAAAATTAAAAAAAAATATAAAAAGCGGCCAGAAAAATACTCTGACCGCCTTTTCAGGAAAAGTTACTTTCCGAGAACGTAAAGAGCAACTTTCTTGAATGAAAGTTTGTTTCCAGCTTCTTTAGAAACCTGTTCAAGCTTCTTAGCAACTGTAACTTTGTCGTCTTTTACGAATGCCTGGTCAACAAAGCAGATTTCAGCAAGGTGTTTGCTGATTTTACCCTGAAGAATACCAGCTTTTACATTTTCCGGTTTAGAAGCCATTTTTTCATCCTGAGCCATCTGAGCCTGGAAAATTTCTTTCTGTTCATCGATATAGCTCTGTGGGACTTCTTCTTTTGTTGTATAGCTTGGAGTAAATGCAGCAAGGTGAAGACAGCAGTCTTTTGCAAATACTTTTACTGATTCTGCATCTGAGCCTTCTACTACAACAACAGCACCTGTTTTGAAGTCTGAGTGAACATAAGTTGCACTGGCAGTTCCTGCAGGAGCATCGATAACTTCAAGTTTACGGAGAGACATGTTCTCACGGATTTTTGTAGCAAGTTCAAGAACCAGATCTTCAAGTTCTTTTTCAATTTTGGTATAGCCTTTAGCGAAAACAACATCAAGAATTTTTTCACCAAGAGCAATAAAATCTGTATTTTTTGCAACGAAGTCTGTTTCACATGTTACTTCAGCAACTGCGATTTTGTCTCCATTCTGGCGGATAAAAATACGTCCTTCTGAAGTTGCACGTTCAGAACGTTTTGCAACAGCAGCCAATCCCTTTTCTTTAAGGATTTTCTCTGCTTCAGCAACATCTCCGTTAGCTTCTGTGAGTGCTTTTTTACACTCCATCATGCCTGCGCCAGTTTTATCACGCAAAGCTTTTACATCGGCAGCAGTAATAGCCATTTTTAACTCCAATTATTTAATTTTTGATTCATCTACATCTGTGATGTCATCATCGTCATCATCAGAAACATCATCCTTTTTGATATCTTCTTCAGTAGGAGTGTAGTTTGAATAATCAACGATTTCTTCATCATCTTTTTTTGTAGAAGCATCTGTAACAACATCATCTTCATCACCGAGAGTTTCGATAATTTTAAGACCTTCTTCGTTATTTGCTTCAACAACAGCATTTGCGATGATAGAAGTAAAGAGGGAAATAGCACGGATAGCATCATCGTTACCAGGAATAGGGAAATCAACCTCTTCAGGGTTGCAGTTTGTATCAACAATAGCAATTACAGGAATGCCGAGCTTGTG
>NZ_JAZOUG010000050.1:0-3629 GCF_045657965.1 Treponema sp.
CCCTGAGTTCCAACCAGTGTGAAGCCGAGATTCTTCAGAGTTTTTCCGATTTCGAGAACCTGATCTTTCTGGCCTTCCTTGTTGCTAAGGGAAATAAGAACCTTCTTGTTTTCCCAGGCAGCTGGTGCGTGTGGCAACTCGCTTCCGGCAGCTTCCTGTGACTTGTAGAATGCCAGCGGGAAGTTTTCAGCAAGCCCGAGAACTTCACCAGTTGAACGCATTTCAGGTCCAAGAATTGGGTCAACTCCAGGGAAGCGTGCCCATGGCAATACAGCCTCTTTTGCTCCGTAGTAAGGAATCTTCTTGTCTTTGAGGCCGAGTGATTCAAGTGATTCACCAAGCATCATGCGTGTAGCAAGGCGGGCCATCTGAGTGTCACAAACTTTTGATACAAGCGGAACAGTGCGGCTTGCACGAGGGTTTGCTTCAATTACATAAACCTTTCCGTTTTCGATAGCGTACTGCATGTTCATCAAACCGCAAACGTGCAAAGACTCAGCAATCTTCTTTGTATATTCTTTGATTGTTGCAAGGTTATCAGCAGGAATGCTTACTGGAGGAATTACACAAGCAGAGTCACCAGAGTGAATACCAGCAAGCTCAACGTGCTCCATAACAGCAGGAATGTAAACGTGAGTTGAATCAGCCAGAGCATCTGCTTCGCATTCAAGGGCATTCTTAAGGAAGCGGTCGATCAAAAGCGGGCGGTCTGGAGTTACACCAACAGCCTTTTCAACGTATTCCTTCAAAGTTGCTTCATCATAAATTACTTCCATTCCGCGTCCACCAAGAACGAATGAAGGACGAATCATGATTGGGTAGCCGATCTTGTCAGCGCAAGCCTTAGCTTCCTCAAAGTTGATTGCCATTCCGCTTTCTGGCATTGGGATCTCAAGTTTTTCCATCATGTGGCGGAAGAGGTCGCGGTCTTCGGCGATGTCGATTGAGTCAATTGATGTACCGAGGATGTTTACGCCGTTCTCCTGAAGCTCGCGTGCAATATTAAGTGGAGTCTGTCCACCGAACTGAACGATAACTCCGAATGGCTTTTCCTTCTCATAAATCTGAAGAACGTCTTCTGTTGTAACTGGTTCAAAGTAAAGTTTGTCAGAAGTATCATAGTCAGTAGATACAGTTTCCGGGTTACAGTTTACGATGATTGTCTCGTAGCCTAGTTCCTTCAACTGCATAGCCGCATGACAGCAGCAGTAGTCAAACTCAATACCCTGACCAATTCTGTTAGGACCACCACCCAAAATCATAATCTTCTGGATAAAAATGATGAGGGGGGAAAGCCTTCCCCCTGGGTTCAACCCGCTACGCGGTTTTCACCACACCCCTTTCTCCTAGGGCTCCGCCCTTAGACCCGAAAGGTAAATTGCTGTCGCAATTTTTTATTTTATCCCGCCCGCCCCGCCTGAAGCGTTTACATAATTCCTCTACATCAACTTTGTCATTCCTTCAATATGCCACTTCCATTCCTTTACCAACCATTCTGGTTTGATAGGCTTTGCATTGCATCCGTTAGAAAGAACCCATGATTTTATTTTCAAAAACTGAGAGGAATCAAACTCAATTGTAGTCTTGTTTTCATCTTCCTTGAAAACTTGTGAATCAGCCCAGATTTTTTCTTTTACAAGAAGTCGTGCTTCGTTATAGAACTCGATTACATAATGCTCTGCTTTTTTGCTGAAAACAGCTCCAAAGTTACCGTCTTTACATCGGCTTTCAAATTCATAATTTTCTGGAAGTTCAAATTCATCTTCTGTAACTACAGCATTTTTCATTCTTACAAGTGAAAAAATACGTTCTGCCTGCCTAAGTTCATCGAAGCCGAAAAGATAGCATACCCCTTCATCCAAAACAAGCTGATATGGTCTTAGTCTGCGTTGCTCGGTTTTTTTGCCCCATCGGTCTGTATAATCAAACTGAAGAATATGATTTTGATTTAATGAATCCTGAATACTATTCCATATTTCTTGATTTACATTTGTTTCTACAGTTGGTGCAACTGCTATGCGGTTCATCAAGGCTGTATTTTTTCCTTCCATTGCATTTGAAGAAAGTAAATCAAGCATTGAACAGGCTTCTTCATAAATCGGTGTATTCTTGTAATGAGAAAGAAGGACCTTAGCCGAAAGCATAACACGCAAGTCTTTATCTGAAAGATGATTCTGCATTGAAGGTTCAAAGGCTTCTGTATAATAGTAGCCTTTGTGTGTAAAATCATATTCGATTGGAGCATACATTCTGTCCCGCATGTAGTCTAAATCTCGGCTGATTGTTGCAAGTCCAGATTCCAATTCATAAGCAAGCTGTTTTGTGTTTGGATAACAGCCACTTTTGATTTTGCGGTGGATATGAGAAATGCGTTCCAGCATTCTATAAGTTATCTTTGTCTGTGTACTCATACGTCGTTACGCTCCGTTTGCGTAATAGGAAATTATTATCTAGCGCGCTTACGCACCCGATGCATGATTCATATTATAGCACACAAATCTATCATTATATGAGAGAGTGAAAATTATTTTATTCTTTTACAAACTCCAAGAACTCAGCCGGAGTCATAACCCGAACAGCGGAAGTTTTGTAGTCAGCTTGATTTCTTGTGATAATAAAGTCTGCCCTGATTTGCTGAGCTACCTCATGCTGAACAGAATCTTCAAAATCGCTCCAATCAGAATCCAATGCACGGCGAATACACGTTTCATCAACACCTGCAACAAACACCGTCTTTAAAAGATTCTGCATGATTTGTTTCGTTGCTTCCGCATCCTTTAAAGTCTTTTTTACGATATAGAAAATATCAGTACACGATGCCGCCGAAATATAAAAATCATAGCCTTTATCGCAATAGGCAAGGACAGAGTTTGATTCTTCAAAAAAAGCGGAATTTTCAAGCATAACATCGAGGACAAGATTAGTGTCTATAAATACTGTCATAAGCCGTATCGCTCCGCAAGCCTTTCTTCTCGGATTTCTGCAATGGTAATCGGCTTGCTCATTTTGAGTACGCCTTTTATCGCTTTCAGTCCTTTGAGGCGTTCACTTGCCGTGATTTGTGATTTTTGAACGACAGGCTGCATTTTCGGTTTTTCTACGATTCGTATTAAAATCTCGCTTCCGTTGAAATTACGCAATCCGTCATCAAGTGTAACGACAGTATTTCCGTCAATATATCCTTCTAAAGCATACATAGAACACCTCCTTGATTCAAAATCTAGATATATTATAACACATTTTGGGGATTTTTGTTTAAACTTGTAACTTATTGACAAAACTTGTGCTTTGTGTGTGTTTTTCTACAGCCCTATCGTTTTAAGAGAGAGTTATTGTATTAAACTTAGTCCGTTTACAATAATAAAAACAACACTGGGGAGAAATAGTATGCCAAAATCAAAGCAAAAGAAATTTAGAAACAATAAATTTTGCAAAGATTTCACATTTGATTCATTTATCACTTGTGAAGCTAATAAGTTTGTGGTAACAATGCCTGTCGAAATAGCAAGGAATCCAGGAAAATTCTACGATCCTTTTTTGATTTATGGTGAAAGTGGTGTTGGGAAAACATATCTTGCACAGGCAATCGGGAATTATATTTGTGCAAATAGCAAGGAAAAGTCGGATCG
>NZ_JAZOUG010000051.1:0-10605 GCF_045657965.1 Treponema sp.
GCTCTACCAACTGAGCTAACTGCCCTACTGCGTTACTCAACGCTCAAATAATATATCAAATTGTAAAAAATTATGCAATAGAAATAATACCGATATTTTGTTTTTTTTAATTATTTTTTATTTTATTCAAAATTTCTATCAAAGGTTTATAGACTATCTCACATTTTGGAACACTCTGCGTAAACACTTTTCCGTAAGATTTTTCGATAATACGTCTGTCCAGCGCAACAACAGCACCTGTATCATCTCCACGACGGATAAGGCGCCCGAATCCCTGACGAAACTTTATTACTGCCTGAGGAACACTTAATTCCATAAACGGAAAGCCGCCTTTTTTTGAAATCTGTTCACTTCGTGCTGCAAATACAGGATCAGAAGGCACACCAAAAGGCATTTTTACGATAATTACAAGAGAAAGAGAATTTCCAGGAACATCAACTCCTTCCCAGAAAGAATCAGTTGCAAAAAGACAGCTGGATACATCATCCTTAAACTGTGACAAAAGACGGAAACGGTCATCATCCCCCTGCTTTAAGACAGTAATTCCAGAAGAACGAAGACGAGTTCTGGCTGTATCACATGCATGACGAAGAGAATCGTAAGAAGTAAACAGCACCAGAGTTTTTCCTCCTGCAGCTAAAATCATACTTACAATTGAATCTTCGATATAGTCTTGAAAATTTTCGCTGTCAGGGAAAGGTGCATCACTAGGAACAGCAAAAAACATATTTTTTTCATAAGGAAACGGAGAAATAAATTCGCCCTGCTTAACGCGCTCCTTTTCAACAAAATTGATTCCTACCCTCTTTTTCCAGAAATCAAAAGTTTTATTGATTGAAATTGTTGCAGAAGTGCACACAATCGTTTTCATCGGTTCAAAAACACCCTTATTCATAAGTGGAGCAATATCAAGCGGAGTTTCATTAAATTCATAATAAAAAGGACTATCAAAGTTTTTTGCAATTGAAGGTGGAAGCTTTTTTGCGGCCATCCAGAAAACACTTTCAGAGTGTTCTTCCCATGAAACAAAATTCTGTGCAGTTTCAACCATTGTATCAAGACGACGTAAAACTGCTTTGGATTCATAAATTACTGATTCATCAAGATTATCTTCATCTATTCCTTCGATTATCTCCCGCATAATGCCTGTAACAGTGGCAAGATTTTTCTGTAATGCGACAATTTTCTGAATAAGGGAAGTAAAACGTGGGGCACTTCCTTCAAAAAGCCGGGTATTAAATTCCTTTCCGAGTACAAAGGCAGCTTCTTCTTCAAGTTTAGAAAGCGATTCTTTGGTACGCTCTATTTCATTTTTCACAAGATCAGATTTATCTTCAATTTTTGAAAGTGCACTTAATGTAAAAACATATCCGGTAGAACTTGATTTTCTCTGCCGGTAAATTAAATTAAGCTGCTTTAAAATCCGGAAGCGGTTAAGCGAATTTGAAAAAAAACTTGTTGCAGCATCTTCAATTCCGTGTGCTTCATCAAAAATAATGCGTTTGTAAGGCGGAAGGACTGCCGTATCGTCGTAACCGGCTCCATTCATACGGCTTTCGATGTCAGCAAACAGCATATGGTGATTTACAATAAGAATGTTGGCATCACTGGCTTCTTTACGGACTTTCATGACAAAGCATTTTTCGCGGAAACGGCATCTCATTCCCATACAGGCATCTGCTTCTGAATTTACACGCTGCCAGAGATTTTCAGGCGGCATAAAACTTAAATCACTTTTGCTGCCGTTCGCACTTTCTTTTGACCAGGCGGCAATTTTGTCAAAGATTTCAGTTTCTTCACTGAAAAGATCACGTTCATTTCCAACTTCAGAAAGACGACGGAGACATACATAATTCTGCCTGCCTTTGACTAAAATTGACTTTACTTTTTTCCCAATAATTTTTTCAGCCAGAGGGATGTCTTTTTCTGAAAGCTGCTGCTGGAGATTAATAGTTCCCGTGGAAATTACAACTCTTTCCTTATTGTTTAATGCCCAGAGCATTGAAGGTACAAGATATGCAAATGATTTTCCAACCCCAGTGCCCGCTTCAAACACACCAACAGATTCTTCGTTAAAGGTTTTTGAAATTTCTTTTACAAGTTCAATCTGACTCGGACGTTCTTCGAAATTGTCAGATATTTTTGCAAGTGAGCCGCCGGAAGAAAGAAAGTTAGCAGTTTCTTCCGTATCAAGTTTTTTTATAACGGTTGGTTTTATTGGTTCCATTACAACATAAACGTCAGAAACAGAATTATTTATGATGTAAAATCCCTGTGCCCTCTCAGAAGCCTGCTGTGCTACCATTAAATCGGCTCCAGAAGGATGCAGAACACCAGACGGATGATTATGTATTAAAACAGATGATTCACGTGCAAAAGATAGATTTACTGGAACTGTATCAGAAGTTCCACGGGCACCAGTTTTTACGGAAACAACAACACCTTCTTCATTAATAATTCCTGCAAAAAAAACTTCATTTCCGCCCGCATTTTCTATCTGCCGCCGCATTTCATCACGTACCGCAGAAGAAAATCTTCTGTTAATTTCCATGAAGACAGTTTAGCAAATTTAAGTTATTGTCGCAAATTCAGAAGAGAAATTTTCAGTTCCTTGCGCGCTTAACTCCACCACATGGATGTGGGGGAAAAGCAAAGAGAGAATTTTCTACTGCATGCTCTGCTTGCAAGAAAATTCTCGTTGGAAGCGAAAATCCAAGGAAGGATTTTCGCTTCCTTACATATTCATGCCGAATTTTTCCATAAGTTTTGCGTGAAGGCTCTCGGTTTCTGAATCATTTAAACCAAGACTTTGAGCATTTGTCAAATCTTTGAGTGCATTATCAAAATCACCAAGCTTATAATACGAAACAGCACGCCTGAAATGAGCATGAGACTGGTATTCGTTAATGCGGATTGACTCACTGTAAGCATCAATTGCTTCGGTATGTTTGTTCATAATACTTAAGACTATTCCAATGTAGTAATAAGAACGGAATGCATTTGAATCATAAATTACGCTTTTCTGAAAATCTTCGAGAGAGGCGGTATAATTATTCTGTGAAAAATACGCCATTCCCCGGTGTTTATGAATAACTGCAAGAACAGGAGCCGGTGGAGTCGGTTCTGAATTGATTATAATTGAATAGATTTCTACAGCCTTTTCCAAATCTCCATGGTTGTGAGCCTGAATTGCTTCAAGAATCATATCATCAATTGTACCATGAACATACGGAGAAACACGGTTTATGCTCTTTGGTTCAAGATTTTCAATTTTCTTACCGTTTGAAGAAAGTGTAAGCTCATCTGCCTTTTCGTAGAAGGAAGCACGACGGGCTTCTACTTCACCCTGAAGTTTTTTCTGATAATCGCGGATTTCCTGAAATATTATATCAGCCAGAGTAAGACTTGCATTCATTGAAGCTAGTTTTCTTCGTAAAGGCATGTCGAAAGGAGTAAATTCGGATTTATAGATTAATTCATGTTCTACTTCAGCCCATGCATCCTGAAGGATTGTGCGTATTTGTATTTCACACACCAAACTTTCAGGAAGAGGCAGCCCGCACTCTTTTGGCATACAGTCATTTGGAATTGAAACAAGCACATGAACCGATTCATAGCCGAATTCACGAAAACTCTGCTGAGCACCTTTGTATTCTACTTCCTTAACAATAAAATTGTCTTTTATCTGCTGCTCAACTTCACTCAAATCTTCAAGAAAAGCACAGATTACACGGATTCCCATCATGTCTGTAAGCTCAACAAAATTATTTTTTTCTGCCTCTTCACTTTTTAAACGCAGAACCTTACGGTAATAACTGTTGAAAGATTTAACACGAGATTTATATGTTGGATTTGAAGAGAGTTTAAGCGTTTTTCTAAGTTTATTTTCTACATTTGTTACAATTTCTGAAAAAACAGGTTTATAAGACTCATAAGTCGCTTTAATATTATTTTTACTTGGCAATGAATTTACGAAATTTTCCATACAGTTATATTAACACAAAATTAAGTTAAAGCAATAATATTTATTTAAAATAAAAAAAACCGCCTGCTATAAATGCGGGCGGTTTTTAAGTTCAGAGCAACTTAATTAGTTAGCTGCCTGACCACCGTTCTGCTGAGCGTTTGAATCGCTGTTAGCATCGAGTGAAGAAGAGAATGATTCTTCTGTAGCCATCTTAGACTTTTCAATGTAGCGGTTAACCTGTTTGTTACCGAAGCGAGACATTTCAAGAGTCTGACGAGCCTTTTCTTTACGAGTTACGATTCCCCAAAGATCTTCATCTGCGATATCACGTTCTGAAGTGAGTTCAGCTTTATCGTAAATGATTTTAACATCTTTGAAGTATCCGATGAAGTCATCACCAATGTGAGCTGCATCACGAGTAATCTGGAAGCCTTCGAATTTTACGAATGGCAAACCACGTGGATAGATTGGGTAAACGCGGATTTCACGTGTACGAACTTCTGAAATATATTCAGGGTTGTTCCAGATAAGAGTTTTCCAGCCGTCAAAGCCGAGATATCCCATGAAATAGCGGCGTGTGATATTGTCGTTATCTGTAAGAAGAACATAAAGTCCGTGTGGGAAATTCATACCCATTGTTGTAACAGCGATAGACTTGAGAGTACCAACATTTTTTACAAGGCCGTAAGCTGGGGTATCTTCGCTATCAGCTTCAAACAATGTGCGTCCTGAAGCCTTTTCTTCATCTGTAGGTTCCTGACGGTCGCCATTATCATCTGCAGTTGAAAGTGGTTCATAAGCCGGAATTGAGAATGGTGGAACGATTTTTGCATTTGCATTATATGCACCAGTTGGGAACAAAACTCGTACACCCATAACCTTCTGACCAGCGAATGGAACTTTTGCACTGTCTTTTACAGGTGCTGGAACAACCTGTGACTGTGCCAAGCTGCTTACTGTGCGGGCAGAACTGTTAAGAACAACTTCCCATTCACCAAGATAGAGAGAACTCTTCATGAGACTTTTCTGATCCTGTGAGAAAGATGCGCCTGCAGCAACACCGTAATCCATAATTGTACGCTTGTTCTGAGGAATTTCAACATCACTATCCTGTGCTTTAATAGAGATGTCCGTGTCCAACAGCGAGAAATCGATGAGTGTTGATTCTTTTGCAAATGCACTTGCACCGACAAGCATCAATGCTGCTGCTGATAAAATCAAAGTTTTCTTCATTTTTGAAGCTCCTTTTAACTCAATTGATGTAGCCTTGTATAATTTACAGTATCTTATATCTGACCGCTTTTGTCAACGAAAATTTATAATAATTTTCAGTCATTAATAAAATTTCCATCGATAAAAATTTCGATATTTTTAATTCCACCGAAATTCTTTTTTATATTTTTTTTCAAAAGCGAGACAGCTTTCTGAATATTAACAGACTCATCTTCCTGTAAAACAGCTTCTTTTGAAAGCTCAATATAAAGAATTTTATTTCTTAAAAAACAATAGTTAACCTTTGTTCCTGATGAAAATAAGGGACGACTGCGGTAAACTGACGGACCAAGTACAAGTTCATCAATGTAATACTGAATTTCCCCCTGCACCGGATTTGATTTTAAGTAACGTATTTCTTTTTGAGTTTTAGCAGAACCGGAAACAGGGAAGTAAAAGACCCGTCTGTCTGTTCCATGATGTGAAATTACATGAATCAGAATAAGTAAAGTGATAAATCCTGCAGTAACAGCAGAAACAATTAATTTATTCTTTTTTAAGAAAATTAAATAAAGTTCGATATTTACTTTTAATTTATTTTGCACCTGTAAATCCTCTTGAACGTTCAAAATGTGTTACAAAAGCAGATAAACCATTATATATTCCCAGTGACATTTTCTGCAAGTAAGAATTATCCGCAAGCAAAGCAGCTTCTTTTTCGTTTGAAAGAAAACCGACTTCTACAAGAACTGCCGGCATATTTGAATTTTTAACTACAAACCATTCTTCTGCCTTGATTCCGCGCGGTGAAGAAAGATTGCCAACCTGGGCTGCAATTCCATCCATGACAAATTTTGCTATAAGTATGCTTTCAGTTGTATATTCTTCTTCCATCATAGAATTCATTACATTGAATAAATTTTTGTCTACATCACCTGTTTTTTCAAGAACAGTCCGTCTGTATCCTGGAGAAAGATACCATACTTCATAACCGCTGGCTTTTTTATCAAGAGAAGAATTAACATGAATCGAAACATACAGAATCGCTTCTTTTTCACCAAGTTTGACACCATTTGCTATTTCCGTACGTTCTGCAAGTGAAAGAAATTTATCAGTATCACGAGTCATAAGAATTTTTTTATCCGGATAAGCTGATTTAAGTCTGGAATATAGCATTTTTCCAACTGAAAGATTGACATCTTTTTCTTTGACTGTAAAAGTTTTACTTTTTACTTTGTGAGTCATCATTGCACCAGGATCTTTACCACCGTGCCCCGGATCAATCAGAATTGCACCAATTTTATATCCGTTATTTTCATTCGTTTCGGTTTTAAATAATTTATCTGCACTGTCAAGGAAAGATTTTGTAACATACAAAACACCATCTTTTACAGCCGGTGCATCAGTCAATACAAGTTTTTTGTAATCCTGCAGAACAAAACCGTCCCCTGCACGAAATGAAAGCTGATGTCCGTTTTTTTCCAGAAGTCCTGAACCGCTTAACGAATCCCAATATACAGAAACACCAAGTTTTTCTGATTCTGTGATAAGGTTCAGATTTGCTGACTGTGAATAAAGAGAAAAGAGAGAAAATAAAAATGTCAGAAATAATAATTTTTTTTTCATGAATTACCTGCTGTATCGGCAACATACAACGCACCCTGAATGCCGCCACGAAGGACTGCCTGCCAGAATTTATTACCGTCGATTTCTGCATGATTCGGACAAATACAATCGAACTGTTCAAGAGTTTTTCGCAAAGTACGGTGATTCCAGTCCTTTAATGAATCAGCAAGTGGAATCAAAGTTTCAGGAAGGCAGTTAATTACCGGAGTATTTTCTGGAATTTTTGTACCTTTTCCGGCTGCGATTGTCTCAATATCCAATGACGAAACCGGCTTTTTTGGAGCAAATGTGAATGCTGAGACAGGAAATCCTTCTTCATCACTTTCAGATGAACCTGAAAGAAATTTTTCTGTTTTTGAATTATGAGTTTCAAGCCTTAGTGTAATTGAAGAAACAGCTTCTTCTGCACTCTTATAAGCCTGTTCATGATTGATACCAACTGCAATAATATTGCCGCATTTTTCGACATTATTGCGCGGAAAGTCAACCTCATCCCCTTCTTTTACACGAGGAAGCACATCACGCACTCCGTAAATCTGCTTAACTTCATCAAGGCCATAAATGTTTTTAACTTTACCGGGAATTGAAAGCCAGGCCCGTTCAGCGCTTACAAGTGTATTTGAAATTTCGTATAAATCAAAAGGCTGAGCTTTTCCTTTTACACTCTCATGCGGCTGCCACGGAAGTGAAACTCTGTTTGAAAGAAGGTAATCAGGCTCAAGTCCCAGTGCAATTTTCATTGCTTCTTCAGTAAGGTTCATACCGCTTGCATATGGAAAAGTCCAGCCTGACATATAACCGCCGGAAAGACGGGCTGCAATTTCACCAATCATAGGTCCGTTTTTTGTATATTTTATGTCAGCTTTTGCCACTCCACAGGTTAAACCGAGAGATTTAATTCCTAAAGCAAATGTCGCGATAAGTTCGTTTTTGATTTTATTGTCAACTTTTGAAGGCAGGGTATGCCCCATCTCAATAAAATAAGGCGGATAATAAATATGACGGTCAGCGAATCCTGTAATTGTAAGAGTGCCGTTATAAACAACTGAATCAATGGAAAATTCCGCACCTTCCATATAATCTTCAAAAATTGCACGATGCGTACGGGAATTTTCAATTGCATGTTTTACAGAAGCAGAAAGTTCGGATTCATTTCTGATTAAACGACAGCCGCGACCGCCCATATTGTCACAGGGTTTTACTACTTTAGGAAAATTAATTTCTGAAAAATATGATGAAGTTTGTTTTAAGAAAGACTCATCAAGTTCCTGAAATTTTGGAGAAGGAACACCGGCTTTTTCAAAACAGGCACGCATTCGTACTTTATCACTTGCATTCAAAGCAGATTCAAAACTGTGCGCAGAAAATCCCAATTTTTCTGCAACATAAGAAACACTGGCGGAAAAATCCGTTCCGGCTGTAAAAACGCCTTTAAGCTCATCATTTTCGTTTAATTTTTGTGCAAGTTCCAATAAAGATACGCGGTCTTTAAGGTCAACCGGATAAAACTCATCGGCTAAAGGTACAGCAACGGCATTTTTATTTGCATCCACAACAATTGCTTTGTAACCGAGATGTTTAGCTGCTAAAATGGCGGGTTTTTGCATGAGCCCGGCACCTAAAATCAAGATTTTATTCATTATCAAATATCCTTTTCTTTTTTACAGTAAACTTCGAAAGTATCTCCAAGTCCAAAAAAATGACTTGCAGCAGAATAAAGTGCGAACTTCAGGCTTGTTGATTTCTGACCTCGAAGGTTTGGAAAACGTTCGGGGTGATGACCGGTAGAAACTACTTTGCATACTTTGAAGCCGTATTTTTTTAAAATTGAAGCTGCTCTGCCCGGTTCCCAGAGTGTGTAATGATCACTTGGTGAAGACTGAAAAAAATTCTGTGTGTTAAACCGGCCTGAAACGCCCGATGCGGAAGGTGTTGAAAAGGCAAAGATACCGCCGTTTTTTAAGATTTTTGAAACACCGTGCAATACAGAATCCAGATCCTGAAAATGTTCAATTACATACCACATTGTAACGGCATCAAAATTTTTTACACCGAATTCTTCAATCGGGTCAAAATCAGGAAATTTAGCAGTTGTTGCTGGATAGTGAAGAGTATTCTGTACATAATCAACAGCTTCTTTAGAAATATCAGTACCAAAAACCTGCCAGCCGGCATCATTTGCAGCATCAAGATAAGGACCGAATGCACATCCTATGTCCAAAACAGCAGGAGTTACAGCTTTATGACTTCCCCGGTAAAGCATATCTACAACGCTTGTGCGTCTGACACATTGTTTTTTGATTGAAGAAAAATCATCTATGTAAGTTTTTCCGTACTGTTTTTTATAATCTTCAAAAAAGTAAGATGAATTATAATTTTTATTGTCAGCATGCGTCCATGACATATAAAGCATTCCGCAGTTTTTGCATCTTCTGAAAGTATGTAAAGTCGTGCGGGAAATTATCGGATTTTCAATTGAGGAATCTTCATCACGGCAGACAGGACATGCAAGCCTTTTTCCTGAAGCAAGAGATTTTACGAAAGAACCGAGTGATTTCTGCTCACCTTCTTTTGTAAAAGGTGATGACGGATACAAAGAAGCTGTATTTTTTAATGTTGAAACAGCATTATCTCCTGTAATCTGAGCAATCGGAAGACAGGCAAATCCATATTTCTGGGCAAGATTAACATGAAGCGGAGTGGTACCAAGTAAAATTACGCCGCAGCCTGCAGCAAGAGCTTCAAAAGCTGTAAAACCATAATGTGTTACAACAACATCATATTCAAAAAGCTGTTCTTTAAGATTATGAACTGGACGTATAAATTTAACTTTTTTTCGCAAATCGTCATCAAGGCGAAGCTCAGATTCTTCAGGATTCTGAACTATTGATGTAATTTTTTTGCCGTTAAGTACAGAAGCAAATGCAATTGATGAAGGTACAACCAGATCACTTGGATCTTCACCGCCGACTGTAATCAAAATAGATTTAATTTCATCAATATTTGACGGCTTCTTTGCTGTCCGCCTGTTTTTTGGAAGCGAAACAAATGAAGGATCAGAAATATTATTTGGTCTTGCAAGACCATAAGAAGGAATTATGTCCAGCAAACAGTCGCAAAGATCTGCATTTAAAGATCCTTCATCTATTGCAAGTACAGGAGCTGCTTTTGAAAGAGTTAAAGCGAGTTCCCTGTCAAGTGTAAAGGCATCAGTAACGATTAAATCATATTCATTTTTTTCCGGCAGACGGTTTACAATCTGCTCATCTTTAAGTCCGTTATTTTTTGCCTCTTCAAAAAGTTCCTCACGCTCATCAAGTCCGGCATCTTCAGGAATATAAACATTTGCTCCAGTTTCAACTGCTATCTGAAGGCAGCGTCGTAAATGACCTGTTCCCTTTCCTTTTTTAACACATGGAACACACAAAACGGGTTTGTAAACTTCCGGATTATCGAGAGCCTGTAAAATCTGTTCAGTTGTGTAAGGTTCTTTTACCGGCTTGTTTTCAGTGAATCTTTCACCGGAAACAATTTTTACGATTGATTCTGCCTTTTTAAAATCTGAAACTGTATCGATTGTAGTACGCAGTTTAGGATAATTCCACTGTTCTGGGGCAGGAACAAAAAGTGAACGGAAATTCTCCGGATGATTATAGAGTGCCGGTCCTACATGTTCATGATCGTAATCAAGATTTGTAAGTGCCCGGGCTTTTAAAAGAGATGCAGCTTTAAAAATTTCGATTCCACTTCCATGAGGAAGTCCTGTATATGTGATATAGTCAAAATTTTCAGAAACGGAG
>NZ_JAZOUG010000052.1:0-16671 GCF_045657965.1 Treponema sp.
TTGTACACCTTCGAGGAAAGTTTTTTTTGCTATAAGCTTTTGCCCACCACCCGCATAGCAGGTGGTTTATTGTGAAAACATTCCGCTTCGCTACATGTTTTCACCGGCTCATGCGCCGGAATTAAAACTTTTTACCGCAGCCTACTGAATTTACAGAAAGGACTTCACAGTCTCGCAGCGACGTAGGCTTTTTCCAGATTGAAGAAGTGCTCATTCCAAAAATCAATTCATCGCCCGCCAAATGCTTTGTTGAACTTTTCGCGGGGGTTGAAGGAAAGGAATTGAAAAAGTATCTGTAGCTTTTACACACTTTGCAGCATTGTATAAACACAGTCACCGGCACGTTCGACTTTACGAACAATGTCGATGTATTGGAGTTCTTCTTTTACATCGGCGCCAGATTCAAGACGTTTGCGGCTGGCCTTTTTAAGTTCTTTCTTTGTTTCGTCAATTTGCTGTTCGATAGCTTCGCCGGCAAGTTTTTCGTCTTCCGTAAAGCCGATTGCAAAATAAACGCAGACCTGTTCATAGAAAATGCGGACACTTTCTACGTAATCTTCTATTTCCTTTGCCCGCTGAGATGAAGAATTAAACTTTTCGTTTGAAACATATTTTTTTACAGTGTGCATTAAAGAACAGGTTTCATCACTGAGATTTTCCAGAGTATCTGTGATATGGAGCAGGTCGGAAAAATGAGCGCGATCATCGTGATTTGCATTTGGCAGGCGGGCACATTTTTGCAGGAAATCTGTAATTGCGCCGTTCATTTCATCAATATAGTTTTCAAGATATTTTACGTGATCATTTTCTTTTTCTGCATTTTGTGGATTCATAAAACTGTTGCAGACTGAATCAAACATTTCCATAACCTTTGCACTCATTTTGCTGATTTCACTTTGGATCTGGTAAGAATACAAATCTGCACTGATTCTTGAATATGGCAAAATTGCAGGAAGATGATAATGCTCGTCTTTTTCGGTCTCTGTTTCTGGAATCACTTTTCTGGAAATTGCTGCAATCTGATTTACAAACGGAACAAAAATTACTGTGGCACAAATGTTAAAAATTGTATGAAGCATTGCAATGTGAGTTGTAATGTTCAGAGCCGGTTCAAGTGGAACTATAAAATCGATAAGTGTAAGGAAAGGCTTGAAAATCAAAAGTGCAACAAGCGTTCCTGTAACATTAAAGGCTACGTGAACAAAGGCTGTACGGCGGGCATTGACGCTGGCTCCAAAACTCGACATAACCGCATCAATTGTAGAGCCAATGTTGTTTCCCAAAACGATAGCCGCGCTCAGTTCCCAGCTTAAAGTTCCGTTGCTTGCCATAGTTAAAACAATGGCGGTCATAGCAGAACTTGAATGAATGAGGGCTGTAATCAGGGCACCTAAAAGAACTCCAAGAAGGATACCGCCAATTCCCCATCCGTTTATGACAGCAAAAACTCGGCTGGCACCAGGTCCAAGAGTAAGACTTTCCTTAAGCAGCCCAAGCCCCATGAACAAAAGCGCAAAGCCCATAAAACTTTCTGCAAAATTGTGAATCTTAAGTTTTTTGAAATGTTTTAGAATGTAACCAAAGCCAAAAAGCGGGATAGCTAATGCCGCAATAGAAAAACTGAATCCGAAAAGCGAAACAATCCATGCAGTAACCGTAGTACCAATGTTGGCTCCAAAAATTACGCCGATTGCCTGCTCCAATGTCAGAATCTCTGCGTTTACAAAGGAAACTACCATAACGGTTGTGGCTCCGGACGACTGAATTATGGCTGTAACACCAATTCCCGTAAGAACAGCATAAAATCTGTTGCCGGTGATTTTCCCCAAAAGTTTTTGAAGTCCGCTGCCGGCCCCTTTTTGAATACCGTTACTCAGCATGTTCATGCCAAAAAGCAAAAGACAAAGAGATCCAATAAAACCTATTATTTGTGAGATTACATTCAAAATCATGGGGTTATGATGACTGATAGATGAAGATTTGAAAATTAAGTTTTTGTAAAATTTATGTAAAATTTATATTTCAAACACCACCGTAAAAGTGCTGCCTTTTCCTTCTTCGCTTGTCACCAGCATACTCGCATTGTGATATTTCGAAGCGTGCTTTACGATACTCAAACCCAATCCTGTTCCACCAAGCGATCTCGAGCGGCTTTTATCTATGCGGTAGAAGCGTTCAAAAATCCGTTCTCTTTCGGAGTAGGGAATACCGATTCCTGTGTCGCTAACTGATAGAATCACTTTGTTCCTGTCTCCGGCAAAATTCTGTATTTCCTGGATTTTTATGTTTACGCTGCCGTCGATTTTGTTGTATTTGATGGCGTTGTCCACAAGGTTGTAAATCATTTCGTAGATTACAGGTTCAACGCCGTTGATGAGTCCGGAATCTCCTTCCAGATTAAGAGAAAGATTTTTAGTTTTTGCACTGGCAGAAAGAACCTCCATAACCTCGCGGCAAATTGAACGTAAACTTAAGGCTTCTTTCTCCATTGCGATGGATTTTTCGTCCAGTTTAGAAAGCTTGATGATGTCGTTTACAAGAGTAGTCATGCGCTGGGCTTCGTCGTAAATTGACTTTGAAAAGTCCACTGTAATTTTAGGGTCTGTTCCCCCTTGCATCAGGATTTCTGCAAAGCCGCTTATGCTTGTAAGCGGTGTCTTTAATTCATGGCTTACATTTGCAGTATATTGGGCACGGATTTCTTCCCTCTGGGCTTTTTCAAAGTTTTCTTCGGCAATTCGTTTTGTGAAAGGTTTTAATTCTTCATAAACATCAGAAGATTCAGGCTCATCAAGGTTGATAGAATTAAGAGGATGAACGATTTTTTGGGAAATCCATGAGGCAGAGATTCCAGAAATTATTACAGCAATTACTAATATCAATAAAAGAATCTGACTCATTCCTAAAACCAAAACCCACACAGAATGCTGATTACAGCTGATTCGAAGCACATCTCCATTGGAAAGAAGCTTTGCAAAATAGAGAGTTTTTTCTGTCATTGTAGAAGAATAGCGGGAGACTTTACTTACTCCCTTATCTTTAGCTCCAAGAAACTCTGAACGAAGCGCATGATTTTCCATTTCTTCAAAGGAAACTGTGTTATCAAAATAAACTGAACCGTTACTATGGATTAAAGTAATTCTGTTTTTTGTTTCAAGGTTTTGTAATTTTAGAAGGTCACCATTTAAAACATAATCTTCAAGAAAAATACTTTCGCTTTCCAGTTCATTGAACAGTTGTTCTTCAAAGTATGTATAAAGGTTCCCAAAAAACATAAAAGCGCAGACAAAATAAATGAGTGTTCCGACTAAAAAGGTGTTGATAAAGATTCTAAAAGTTAAAGATTTATTTTTCATATAAACTTATATCCCACTCCACGAATAGTTTCGATTGCATTTCCAGCATCCCCAAGTTTTTGGCGAAGGGTGCGGATATGAACATCAACAGTGCGACTTTCAATATCAGCAGAAATGTCCCAGATGTGTTCCAGAAGCATCTCCCGAGTGAGAACATTACCACGATTTTTTACAAGCAGAACCAGAAGATCGAACTCCTTGACCGTAAGAAAAAGCTGGTGGGTATCTGTAAAAACTGTGTGTTGATTTTCATCAATTTTAAGCTCCCCGGCTTGAAGCAATTCCTTGTGACTGTCTGTTTTTTCGTAACGCCTGAGAACAGCTTTAATTCGAGAAACAAGAGTCATCATTCCAAAAGGTTTTGTAACATAATCGTCAGCACCAGAATCAAGGCCTGTAACCACATCGTATTCTGAATCCTTTGCCGTCAGCATGATTACGGGAATTGTAGAAGTTTTCGGATTTGAACGAAGCTTTTTAAGAATGGAAATACCGTCTTCTTCAGGAAGCATTATATCCAGCAAAAGTAGATCCGGGTTTTTAGTTTGAAGAGCTGACCAAAATGCAGAAGGCAGTGCAAAATCCTGAACTTCAAATCCCTGACTTTTTAATGAATAATTGATGAGTTTACGGATGTTGTCATCGTCTTCAAGAATATAAACCATATCTTAGTTATAAATGATTTGAGTAAAATTGCAATTAAAGAATTGTTAAGTTTGTGTAAAAAATTGAAAAAAGATTGCAAAATTGATCTAAAATGCTTTATCCCGCAGGCCAAAAACTTACGGCTTACGAATTTATTGAAGTTTAAATTAGATAATACTTGAAAGAAAAAATTATTCCAATATAGTACTCCATTTTAAGTAAAGACCTTAAGTAAAATCTAGAATTGAGTGAGTTCAGATGAATCAAAATGAATAGAACTTTTTCGATTTTTGTGCTAAATTAAAAATATCTAGGCAAAAAGTCATAAAATTTACTTATCTGAATCCATCTGAACTCAATCGAGTATTAAAAATATTACAGGTTATGGCGAAAATCCCGACCCGCCAAAGGCGGATGCGCCCTTACTTTTCTGAACTTTTTTCTTTCCCTTTTTAAAAAATTTCATTATCTTTTCCATATAAATATTATTTTGGACAGGACTAATGAATCCGAGAGCGACCGAAAGGTCAAAAATGCTCGGAATCGGGGTTGCGACACAAACTCACTTGAACTTGTTCACCGTGAGTTTGATGGCGCGTTCCCGATGGGAGAGCATTTTTGTATTTTCCGATAATTCCATTCATTAGCACCAGGAGTATATAAAACCATGGCAGAATATCAGTTTCAAACGGAAGTAAACCAGCTTTTAAAGCTCATCATCCACTCAATGTATTCAAACAAGGACATTTTCCTTCGTGAAATTGTTTCTAATGCTTCGGATGCGCTCGACAAGCTCAACTATCTCAAAGTTTCGGACGAGGCTTACAAGGGAGTTAAGAGCGAGCCTAGAATCGACATCAGTTTTGATGACCCGAATAAGGTTCTGACTGTTCAGGATTCTGGAATCGGTATGAGCGAGGACGACTTGAACAACAACCTCGGTACAATCGCACGTTCTGGAACAAAGGCTTTCATCGAAAAAATTGCAGAAGATAAAAACGCCGGAGAATCTAACCTTATCGGTCAGTTCGGTGTCGGTTTCTACTCTGCTTTCATGGCTGCAAAAAGAATCAATGTTTACACACGAAAGGCGGCAAGCGACAAAATCTATAAATGGTCAAGCGACGGCACAAACAGCTACACAATCGAGGAAATCAAGGCCGACAGTGACGAGGCTAAAAAATATGGCTTCGACAAGGCCGAGACTTGCGGTTCTGCAATCGAAATGCTCTTGAACGATGACTCAAAAGAGTACGCTTCACGATGGAAGATTGAAGAGCTTATCAAACGCTACAGTGACCATATCGCATTCCCGATTTACCTTCACTACACACAGAACAAATACGACGACAAAGGCAACATCACTGGAAGCGAAGACAAAATCGACCAGGTAAACTCAGCTTCTGCCCTCTGGAAACGAAGCAAGAGCGAGCTTAAAAAGGAAGACTACAACAACTTCTATAAAACAATCAGCCATGACGGACAGGATCCGCTTCACTATGTTCACACACACGCCGAGGGAACTCAGGAATACACAACACTTTTCTATGTTCCGCCGGTTGCTCCATTCGACATGTATCAGGCTGACTACCAGAGCGGCGTAAAACTTTATGTAAAACGAGTTTTCATCACTGATGACGACCGTGAGCTTTTGCCGGCTTATTTGCGATTCGTACGCGGTATCATCGACAGCGAGGACTTGCCTCTCAATGTAAGCCGTGAGATTTTGCAGCAGAACCGAATCCTTGAGACAATCAAGAGCGCAAGCGTAAAGAAATTGCTCAGCGAGTTCAAGAAAATGGGAGAAGCCGCTGACAAGGCAAAGAAAACTGAGGAATCAAAACGAACTGATGACGAAAAAGCCGCAATCACAAAGTGGAACACATTCGTTAAGAATTTCAATCGCCCGATGAAGGAAGGTCTCTACTCAGACTACGCAAACCGCGAGGAAATCTCAGAAATTGTCCGCTTCAAGAGCACAGATGCAGCCGGAACTGGCGACGACAACTGGACAAGCTTTGCCGACTATGTTCAGCGCATGAAACCTGAGCAGAAGGCAATTTACTATATTACAGGCACAGACGAAAAGAACCTGCGCGCTTCACCACTCCTCGAAGCATACAAGAACAAGGGATTTGAAGTCCTGATTATGGCAGACGAAATCGATGACATCGTAATTCCGTCGCTCATGAAGTACAAAGATTTCGACCTCAAAGCAGTCAACCGCGCGGGCAGCGACGACGAGCTTGGAGTAGACAAGGACGAAGCCAAAAAGAAGGAAGAAGCCTTTAAGCCTGTTCAGGAAAAAATCAAGAAGGCACTTGGCGAGCGCGTAAAGGACGTAGTTCTTTCAAAACGCCTTTCTGACAGCCCTTCATGTATCGTTGTTGACGAGAACGACCCGGGAATCCAGATGGAGCGCATGATGCGCGCAATGGGTCAGGCAGGTCCTGGAATCAAGCCAATCCTCGAAATCAACGGCGACCATGCAATCGTTAAGACACTCGAATCTTGCACAGACGAAGCCTACATCGCAGACGTGAGCGAAGTCCTCTTTGACCAGGCATTGCTTGTGAGCGGAGCCGAGCTCAAGGATCCGATGGAATTCGTTAAGGCAATGAATAAATTGCTGAGCAAGTAAGGTTGTCACACGGATTCGGGATTCCTAACGGAATCCCATATAAAGCCGATGAATGCCGCTTCCTTTGTGGGGAGGCGGCGTTTTTTATATGACACCCACATAAAAAAAGACCTTCCACAAAATCGCAGAAGATCTTTTCATCTTTCAGGCTGTTATGCCTTACTGGTCATTAAACTCGCTTACGAGAGCTGAGACCGTAGCCTTAGCGTCTCCGTAAATCATAACCGTATTGTCGTTGGTAAAGAGCGGGTTCTCAACACCAGAGAAGCCGGTGCCTTTACCACGCTTCAATACGAAGACAGTGCGGGCTTCGTGAGCGTTTACAATCGGCATACCGTAGAGCGGAGAGCTTTCGTCGTTGATAGCATCGGGGTTAACAACATCGTTTGCACCGATAACGATTGCGACATCAACATTGCTCATCTGCGGATTCATCTCGTCAGCAGTTTTCAGCTGTTCGTACGGAACATTTGCCTCAGCAAGCAAGACGTTCATGTGGCCCGGCATACATCGCTTCGCTCCGTTTGCATGAGTGGAAATTATCTACACGCCGCTCACGCGGCTGGCGCATACGGCCTGCAACCGGGTGGATTGCGAAGTTTACTTCTGCACCGTTCTCTTCAAGCTTGTCGCAAAGCTCTTTTACAGCGTGCTGAGCCTGAGCAACAGCCATACCGTAACCTGGAACGAATACAACGTTCTTTGCAGCCTCGAGAATCATGTAAGCATCCTCGACAGACATAGATTTTGGCTCTTTTGCAGGACCATTTGCGCCCTTCTTCTTCTGCCCGCCGAAGCTCTTGAAGAGGAGGGAACCGAATGTGCGGTTCATAGCCTTACACATAATCAAAGTCAAAATCAAACCAGAAGCGCCTACGAGACATCCAGAAACAACCAATACTGTGTTGTTGATTGCGAAACCTGCGAATGCAGCAGCCAAACCAGACAAAGCGTTCAAGAACGAAATGATAACTGGCATATCACCGCCACCGATTGGGATAACCATGGTGAAGCCCAAAAGGAGGAAGATTGCTGTACAAGCGATTACGCCGCATTTTTCGATTTCTGCGAATCCAAGAGGATTTTCCTTAGTAAAGCAGGCATAGGCGATGATTGCAACGAGACCGAGTACACAGAGAACACCGTTTACAGCGTTCTTAGCAGGAATTACCCAGCCCTTGAATGTCATTTTGCCGCTCAATTTTCCCCAAGCAACCAAAGAACCTGTGAAAGCAACAGCACCGATTGCGATTGTGAGTCCAAGAGAAACTGCTGTGAAGTAGTCACCCTTAGAAGCAGCGATGTACTGAGTCAAAGCAACGAGAAGTGAAGAAAGACCACCGAAACCGTTGAACAAAGCAACGAGTTCAGGCATACCAGTCATCTGAACTTTCTTAGACCAGATAGCACCGATTACAGTACCAATCAAAACTGCGGCAACAATCCAGCAGTAGCCGTTTGAAAGAAGCGGATTTCCGCCCCAGGTTGCAGCATCCGTAGAGAAAGCTGACATAACATCTTTCTGAATAAGAACTGTCACCACAGCAATCAGCATACCGATTGCAGAATAAAAGTTACCCTTGCGGGCAGTAGCCGTCTTTCCCAAAAGCTTGATTCCCCGGATAAAGAAGATGCAGGAAATCATGTACAAAACTTTAATCAATGTGTCGTTCATCTCTGCAACCCCTTATTTCTTTTTTGAGTCCTTTGTCTTGAACATACCAAGCATTCGGTCAGTAACCATGTAACCACCGATTACGTTGATAGTAGCAAAAACAATTGCCAGGAAGCCAAGAATAGCTCCAACCTTTCCACCGATTTTAACGGCAGCCGCAGTGATAGAAATAGCACCAACAACAGTGATACCAGAAATAGCGTTTGTTCCTGACATAAGCGGCGTGTGCAGCTGTGAAGGAACCTTTGCAATCAACTCCAATCCAAGGAAAGCAGCGATTACAAATACGAAAATAAGCATTATATCCATAATTTTCTCCTAATTTTTTTGGCATTCCCTGCCTACGGCAGGTCGGGCTTTTCGCACTTCCGCTGTCGCTCCATACCGCAAGCGGTACTGCTTCGCAGGTGCTACAATCCCTAACGCACTGCCTTTTCAAGCAATTCCCGAAAACCTCACAGATTCAGAACAGATTCCATACAGAGCTCGAGAGCAAGCGAAACAGATTTTTTACCCCAGTCACGCTCATCGTAACATTCGGTGTCAGAAAGTGTATCTGCCGTGAAAAGAATTTCACCCCAAACCGCACCACGCATTTGCGCACAGGCAGCAAGAGCGGAACATTCCATTTCAACAACGGAACAGCCTTCCGATTTTCTGTATTCAACTTTCTCCTTCGTCTCCCTGAAAAATCCATCCGTAGACCATGTGACGACTTCCGTATAGGAAAGATTTCGATTTTGCAAAGCCTTTTCTATTGCCTTCCGTGCATCTTTTGAAATCTCAACAAAACGCGACGGCGGCAAATAATGATAAGACGTGCCTTCATCACGAAGAGCCTTGTTTGGAACAAGAAAAACATTTTCTTCCATTGGCGAAAGCACACCGCACGAACCTGCGCTTATGATTTCACGCGAGCCGTAAGAAATAAGCCAGTCCAAAATCTGAACCGCAGCACCAGCCCCACAAGGAGCTTGCACAAGTGCGATTTCTTCATTTCCTTCTTTTACAATGTAAACAGGATAATCTTTCGTAGTGGAAACAAAATGCGAAACAATTTTTGCGCCATGAGAAGCAGCATATCGGTCTATTTCATCGCCCAAAAAAGCAAACACAGCCTTCTTAGGAAGCTCGATTTCCAGCTCCTCATGGTTTGGCATGAGAACAGAATCAGGATTTGTGTCAAATTCCAAAATCGGAATTTCATTTTTCATTATAGCCATCTCTGTCTCCCTTTCGCCTTTTAACCCCTACTCAAATCCGTTTACACCTTAAACCTCTCATGAATAATCTGTCCGCCCTGTGTGAGCAAGCAGCCCTTCATGATGTCATCTTCCATGTTGACTTTGAACTCTTTTGCTTCCTTGTCGTAGAAACCAGCGTGTGTGAGGAAGGCCGTGATGTTTCCAGAGAACATCTTTGAAGCATCATAGGGAACCTGGCGCTCAAGCAAATCGCCCGACATGATTGTAACGCCGTTTTCTGTAACGACATTCTCGAAGAGTTTAGAGCCTTCAACATTTCCGCCTGTTGAACAAGCCATATCAACAACGATTGAGCCCGGCATCATGCGGTCAAGAACGTTTTTTTCTATGAGGCGCGGTGCCTTGCGTCCGAATACCTTAGCTGTAGTGATTACGATATTTGCCTTTTCGCAGACCTTAGCCTGAGCTTCCTTCTGCTTTGCAATCTGCTCTGGAGTAAGCTCTTTTGCGTATCCCTGAGATGTCTGTCCCATTTCGCCCAAGTCGATTTTGACGAAAGATGCGCCGAGAGACTTAACCTGCTCTTCAACGACCGGTCGTGTATCAAAAGCGTCAACGCGTGCGCCGAGTCGTTTTGCAGTAGCGATTGCCTGAAGGCCTGCAACGCCGACACCAATAATGAAAACGCGAGCCGGATTGATTGTACCTGCCGGAGTAACCATCATCGGAAGGATTTTTGGGAGTTTAGCAGCCGCATTCAAAACTGCGACATAACCTGCAAGGGAAGTCTGTGAAGACTGAACATCCATCTTCTGTGCGAGAGTGCTTCGAGGAATCATCTCAAGCGAGACAGCCTGAATGCCTTTTGAAGCAAAATTATTCAGGAGTTCTTTTTCGTTGAACGGATCCATATAGCTTAAATGGAGCGTTCCTTCTTTTATACCGTCAATCGAAGCCGGTTTCATGATACGGACGATGATTTCTGAATCCGCATAAGCATCTTCTTCTTTTGCAACGATTGCTGCTCCTGCATTTTTATAAGCTTCGTCAGTAAAACCGGATTTGAGACCGGCACCTGCAACAACTTTGAATTCAAAGCCCATAGCAGCAAGTTTTTTAATGTCATCAGGAATAAGGGCAACACGTGTTTCGCGCTCGTCCATTTCCTTACAGACCAAAACTTTCTTCATTTTTGAAAGCCTCCTTTTTATTTACAGCTAAAACAAGCTA
Organism: Treponema sp.; assembly: GCF_045657965.1. Classification (GTDB taxonomy): domain Bacteria; phylum Spirochaetota; class Spirochaetia; order Treponematales; family Treponemataceae; genus Treponema_D. The sequence goes on from NZ_JAZOUG010000052.1 coordinate 10,753, forward strand.
AACAATATTGTAAATTATACACCCTAATACCAAAAAACAACATAAAAAAACAAATAAATCAAAAATATTTGATATATACCTAAACAAATTGATTTATTTCACAAAGCCTATCTATACTTGTGCTAAAACAATAATATCGATAAATTTAATCTGATTATTTAAGGAGCAATTAAATGAACAAATACAATTTTAATGTAGAAAAAATCACCGATGAAGTAGTTTCCTGGATTCAAAACTGGATAAAACGCAATGGTAACGAACTAACGAAAGTTATTATTGGCATTTCAGGGGGTAAAGATTCTTCAGTTACAGCAGCGCTTCTTGTCAAAGCTCTAGGAAAAGAACGTATCATCGGTGTAATGATGCCAAATGGTGAACAGAAAGATATTTCAGATTCACAAACGCTCGTTAGTCATCTAAAAATACAAAATTTTACCGTAAATATTTCTAAAGCCTACGAAGGTATTCAAGGTTCGTTTGCAGAAGCAAAAATAATTAAAGATCTAAATAATCAAACTAACGATAGTTTTACAAACGTATTTAAAACAAATACTCCAGCCCGATTACGCATGGTCACACTTTATGGAATTGCCGGACAAATTGGTAACTGCCGTGTAGTAAATACCTGTAATTTAAGCGAAGATTTAGTCGGCTATTCAACATTCTATGGAGATGCAGCAGGAGATTTTGCACCTATCAACAAACTTACCACAGAAGAAGTCGTTGCAATCGGTGACTATTTAGGTCTTCCAATGACACTCACGCACAAAGCCCCTTCTGACGGTATGTGCGGCAAAACAGATGAAGATAACCTGGGTTTCACTTACCACGAAGTCAATGAAATCGCTCGTAAAAACATAAAGTCAGAGAATTATGAAAAAATTATCTCAAAATACAAAGCAAATCTTTTCAAAGTCAAAATCATAAATCTTCCATGCTATAAACCGAATTTGCCGTTATTTTTAGATATTTAAAAAATATTGCAAAAAATTATATTGTATTCAATAAAATTTTCTTTCCTTTTTCTTTTTTTTGTGTTATCTTTATAAAAACAAAGGGTGAATCAACCAACCTGAACCGTAACTTACTCTTTCCCCCTTGCAACCCCTTATCTTCCAAAAATAGGAGAAAATTATGGAAATTACATTAACAGAATCAAATTTTGAAGCAGAAGTCTTAAAATCAGACAAACCAGTTCTTGTTGACTTTTGGGCAAGCTGGTGTGGTCCATGCAAAATGCTCGCACCGGTAATTGAACAGATAGCTTCTGAAAATGAAAGCATCATAAAAGTCGGTAAAGTAAATGTTGATGACGAAACTGAACTTGCACAGCGTTTTGGAATTGTAAGCATTCCAACCGTAATTCTTTTCAAAAATGGAGAAGAAGCAAAAAAATCAATAGGCTTTGTTTCTAAAGAAACTCTGGAAGCAATGTTCAAATAGCTTTATACCAAAAATTAGGGCCGACCTTTTATGAAGTTTTTTAAGCTTCAAGGTCAGCCCTAAAAGAAAATTAATCAGCAAATTTCTGCTATTTTACTTCGCTGTCATCAACAGTAACTTTCTTTAAGTGCCAGATGTCACGCACATAATCTTCAATCGTACGGTCTGACGAGAATTTGCCGGAATTAGCAATATTGATGAGAGCTTTCTTTGCCCAGCCTTTTTTGTCGGCATAAGCTTTTGCAAGTTCTTCGTGTGCTTTAACATATTTGTCAAAATCAGCAAGAACATAGTAAACATCCGGACGCTGACCTTCAACACCATAAACGAGAGAATCATGAATTTCTTTGAAGACCTGCCGGCTTGGATCGTAAGTACCGTCAACGAGCTGTTCAACAACTTTTTCAAGCTGAGGATTGCGTTCAAGATACTGCTGCGGATTGTAAGAATGTTCTTCTTCCATTTTGAGAATTTCCGGAGTAGTGTGACCAAATACAAATCCGTTTTCTTTACCTGCTTCTTCGAAAATTTCAATGTTTGCACCGTCAAGAGTACCCATTGTAAGTGCACCATTTACCATGAACTTCATATTTGATGTACCTGAAGCTTCTTTACCGGCTGTTGAAATCTGTTCTGAAACATCTGCCGCCGGGAAGATTTTTTCTGCAACTGAAACACGATAGTTTTCTATAAAGACAACACGAAGTTTTCCGCCAATGCGGCGGTCATTATTTACGCGCTCAGCAACAGTATTGATAAGTTTGATGATTGCCTTTGCACGACGGTAACCTGAAGCTGATTTTGCACCAAAAATGAATGTGCGGTTCGGCGGATTGTAGCTAGGATCTTCGATAATGCGGTTATAGAGATACATAATGTGAAGAACATTAAGGAGCTGACGTTTATATTCGTGCAATCGCTTAACCTGAACATCGAAAATTGAATCCGGATCAAGGAATTCGTTCTGCTTGTGCTTAAGGAATTCAACAAGAGCTTCCTTATTGTGACGTTTAATCTGAATAAGCTCGTCAAGAGAAGCACCGTCATCAGCAAACTTTTCGAGTTCCTTAAGTTTAGTAAGATCCTTTTCCCAGCCGTGACCAATTCTTTTTGTAATAAATTCAGCAAGTTCCGGGTTTGCATTTAAAAGCCAGCGGCGCTGAGTAATGCCATTTGTCTTATTATTAAATTTCTTTGGATAAAGTGTATACCAGTCTTTAAGTTCCTGATTTTTAAGCAATTCTGTATGAAGTGCTGCAACACCGTTTACACTGAAACCTGCATGAATTGCAAGCCATGCCATATAAACTTTGCCATCATGAATGATTGACATGTGGTTCTGCTTCTGATAATCGCTTGGGAATTTTGCACGAAGTTCAATCATAAAGCGGCGGTTAATTTCTTCTACAATCTGATAAATTCGAGGTAAAAGCCCCTGGAAAATTGAAATATCCCATTTTTCGAGTGCTTCAGCAAGAATTGTGTGATTTGTATAAGCAAAAGTTTTCTGAACAATTTCCCATGCTGCATTCCAGCCAATTCCATATTCGTCCATAAGAATACGCATAAGCTCAGGAATAGCTACAACCGGATGTGTATCGTTGAGCTGAATTACATGAAGTTCAGGGAATTTGCTGAAATCAGTACCATAATTTGCAACAAAGTGATGAACTAAATCCTGTAGAGAAGCAGAACAGAAGAAATACTGCTGTTTTAATCGGAGAACTTTACCCTGCGGACCGTTATCATTTGGATATAAAACGCGTGTTACATTTTCTGCATCGTTCTGACGAATAACAGCTTCATGATAACGCATATCGTTAAAGAGCTGTAAATCGAATCCGTTTGGAGATGAAGCCTGCCACAAACGGAGAGTATTTACGGTATTTGTATCATAACCGACAACAGGCATATCGTAAGGAGTAGCTGTAATTTCTTCGGCATTCTCGATATAGAAGCGGTCCTGTCCGTCTGGAGTTTTACCGTATTTAATTTCACCGCCAAATTTTACAGTAACAGCCAGATCACTTCGTTTGATTTCCCAAGGGTCACGATGTTTTAGCCAGTTGTCAGGATATTCAACCTGATATCCATTTTCGATTTTCTGCTCAAACATGCCGTACTGATACCGGATTCCGTATCCATGACCTGGATAATCCAAAGTTGCCAGAGAATCGAGGAAACATGCAGCTAAGCGTCCAAGACCTCCATTTCCAAGACCAGCGTCCGGCTCTTCGTCTTCAATAAGATTGAGATTAATATTCATACCGTCAAGGACTTTTTTGACTTCATTTTTAATTCCGAGATTGATGAGATTGTTGCTCAATGCACGGCCCATTAAAAACTCTGCCGAAAGATAATACAACTGCTTTACAGGCTTTTTTTCATAAGCATTGCGGGTTGCCATCCAGGCTGGCATAATTACTTCTTGAACTGAAGCAGAAACTGCATCGAACAAGTCATGGCTGTTTGCCTGAGAAATATCTTTACCATACTGTCTTCGAAGACGAGCTGAAAGATTCTCTCTAAATACCTCTGCATCAAATTTCATTTTAAACTCCTTTAAAAAATATCATTTACATTATAACACAACTATTAAATTATTTTAAGATTTAAATTTTTTTTTTTAATATTTTTACCGTTGAGAAAATTCATTTTTCAAACTAAAATAAATCCCATGTCAGAACAAAATTATAAAGAAGTTTTTGAAGAAACAATGAATCAAATCTGTGACGAATATAAAGCCGCAGGCAAAGAAAATGATTTTAAACTTTTTTTCAAGCTTGACTATATTGAAGATACAATTTCTGAAATAAAAGTATCTGTTCCATCAAAATTTTTGTGGGACAGAATGCTTCAAAAGGGAAATATTGAAAAAGTAAAATCAAAAATTAATGAATTAATGGGTCAAAATATAGAAATATCACCGGTTTTCAATTCAGCTCCGGCAGAAACTCCAAAATTTCAGCCGGCAGAATTAAAATCACAGAATTCTATAACTGATAATAAACAAAAATCTCAAAAAGATTATATTGAAAATTTTGAACTTAATTCTTCTCTTGAATCAGAACCTTCAGTTCCTAAACATCCCCAGCTTCTGGAAGAATTTACTTTCAATAATTTTGTTCCTGGTGATAACAGTCAATATGCATATTCTGCATGTCTTGCTGCATCTAAATCCCCGGGACACAAAAATTATAATCCTATTCTTCTTTATGGACCTTCAGGGGTTGGAAAAACTCATTTGATGGTTGCAATCGGAAATTACATATATTCTCAAAATCCAAAACAAAAAATTGCTTATATAACAACTGAATCTCTCATGAATGAATTCACTGCATCTCTTCGTGAACATTCAACTGATAAATTTACCAAAAAATACCGGAAACTGGATGTACTTCTTCTTGATGACATTCAATTCCTTGAAAAATCAGAAAAACTCCAGGATGAACTGTTCTATACGTTTGATGAAATTTACAATCGTAAAGGTCAGATTGTATTTACAAGTGACCGTCCAGTAAAAGAAATTTCAGGAATTGTGGAAAGACTTAGAACACGATTTGCCCGGGGACAAAGCATTGATTTAAAAGTCCCGGATTATGAAACTCGTCTGGCAATTATCGAAAAAAAACTTGAATCTCAGGGAAAATCAATTCCTCAGGATGTTAAAGAACTAGTTGCACACACATTCCAGTCAAGTGTAAGGGAACTTGAAGGTGCTCTTTCAAAAATGATTGGATATGCCGAACTTATGCATAAAGAATTAACAATTGAAATAGCAAAAGAACAACTGAATGATTCTATAAGTTCTGTTGATAATGTAAAAATCACAGCTGATACAATTCAAAAAGTGGTAAGCAATTACTACAATGTTTCTGTTGAAGATTTAAAAAGCAATACAAGAAAAAAAACGGTTGCTATTCCACGTCACATAGCTATTTACCTTGTAAGAAATCTCACAGAATATTCTCTCATGGATATTGGAAGGGAATTTGGCGGACGCGATCATACAACAATCATGAATTCAATCGAAAAAATTGAAAATCAACTAAAAATTGATTTTATGATTAATAACACCATAAAAATTCTAAAAAAACAAATTGAAGAATATAAGTAGAAATATTGTTTATAATATGTTAAAATGCAGTTGAAGAATTGTGGAAAACTTTATTTTTTGTTGATTTGTGGAAAACTTGTGGATTAATTAACATTATTTTTCCATTTTTTATTTTCTTATAAATTAAACATTTATATTACTTTTCCACAAATTCATGTGACTTATTATTACTACTACTAAATTTTTTAAAATTTAAAATTAATATGTCCTGTGGATATCAAAAAGGAGAATAACATGAAATTTACTTTCGACAGAAATTCAATGATTAATGAAATTTCCATAGCTCAGGAAATTATTTCCACAAAAAATGCTTTATCTATTCTTTCTAATATTCTCCTTATTGCTGAAGGAAATACATT
>NZ_JAZOUG010000053.1:0-4298 GCF_045657965.1 Treponema sp.
AAAGTTGTTTAAGGGGTATCACTTTTTTGACTTTCCCCGGTCCGGCCACCGCGCGTCACACCTCGCTCTGACCGGTGGCCACCGCCTTGCTCTTGCCCTGGCTAATCAACGGTACCTCGCGCTGCATCATGCCGTAGCATAGCAAAACCCCGGCCAGAGTTGACCGGGGCTTTACGTAGGGGATATGAGGAAACGTATGAAGGATTATTTGCGATAGTTCTTCATGGCCTGCAGCGTCTGAGGTCCTACGGATCCATCAACCTTAAGGCCGCAAGCCTTCTGGAAGTCGCGAACAGCTGCGCAGGTGACAGGCCCATACTTACCGTCTGCACCGTACTGTTTAAGTATACCGGGCTTGTACCATTCGAGAAATTCCTGGCATCTGACAACGTTTACGCCCTTGTCGCCCTTGTCGAAATAACCGCGTTTAGGTAACGTCGGGAATGTTCCCGGATAGTTACTAACAGGTGTAGGCGTTGGCGTCGGTGTCGGCTCTGTGCCGTAGGCCAAGAAGTTAATTTTGGCGTGTTTCTGCCAAGCCCTGCACTTGCCGTAGTTCTTGCCAATGTTCGCAAGGTTCGAGATCTGTACGCCCCCGTCCCACTTCGGGGTACATTCAACAACCTGCCCATTTCCAATATAAACGCCTATATGACCGGGTATAAGCACCATTTCGCCTTCATCAATCTTCGAGAAGTCGGCGCTTGACTGTGTGCCAAACTTATCATAAAAGCCTTTGTCGTTGTAATCGTACTTGTTATTGTACTCGGTTTCATGTCCCGGTGTCCAACCCCAGCACGCGATTGCTTTGATAAGCCCTACACAATCAAACATAAAGCCCTTACCGTCTGTAGGTATATTCCTTGCCTTATTCTTCGCATACGCCTTGCATGCGCGTTCTACGTTAGCAGGCGTGTTTTTATAGCCTATACCGCCTGTAACATAGTACGTTTCACATTCTGCCGCAAGTTTCACCAAGTCGACAAATGCTTTAGCTGTATATAACAAATTAGCCATAAGAACACCCCCTTAAGCTCTTACATAGCTAAACGATACACCGTAGTTATTTGCGGCCGCTGTCGTTGTAGTGATTGAAACATCGCCTGTAGTGCCGGAAACCCACGTCTGAAGATCAGCGTTTGGACTACTACACCTGAAGAACGTTCCGAAGCCTGCTTTAGGTACATATGGAACGGTAAATAATACACCTGTACTGCCGGTATAATCAGCATGGAATAATGTTGTAACCGTTACAACTTCACCTATTCTATACCAATATGCGTTTGCCGTTATATCGGTATGCGTATAAGCTATGGTGCCACTTTCAACTTCCGGAACGACTGGTGTATCAAGCCCCCATTCGCCGTTTTCATCAACCGCAAGGAATGAACCTGCATCAGCAATTGACACTTCAGGAAGTACCATTTCAACACTTTCGGTAAATGTCGGATTGCTTCCGTTCTGTAATACCGTAACGGTGCTGTCTGTGTAGTAATCAACTACACCGCCGGTTGCATGCTCTTCTCTGTTCGTAAATATGAACTTTCCATCCGGGCTTACAGACTCCTGAAGATGGAATGCAGCCAGATCATAAACCTTCATTGTGTGGCTGTCATAAAGCTTAATAACATGAGTGTCCTCACCGCTGGTATTAAGTGGTACGAACTGCTTAAGCCAGTCATATTCTATCCGGCTGTCATAAGCTGTAGTAGGATCAATAGGTATAAGTGAACTGTCAAATTCAAGATAATAAACAGCATTTGCTGATGGTACCGGCTGATTTTCAAGCGCTGTCACACGGTCAAGAAGTCCGGTAGTAGGTGTTTCTACTTCGGCCTGAAGTGTGCTGATATCCGGACCTATAGTATTTGTAATATCACCTTCGACTGCCGTTACTCTATCCAGAAGTCCGGTGGCAGGCGTTTCGACTTCTGACTGAAGTGTACTGATTGCCGGGCCTACATTGTTTGTAAGATCGTCTTCAACTACCGTCAATCTGGCATCGTAGGTTTCTACAGTTTCAGCTGCTTCTTTAGCTTCTGCAGCTGCATCCTTAACAGTTTCAAGAAGCCAGTCGGCATTTAATTCATGAAAATCCGTATACGGATATTTGTTATTGAAACGTGTCATTTTTAACTCCTTTCTTTAAGGTCCTTTAATAGACCATTATACAGAACTCTTTCATAAAAATATCTGTAATATGCTGCACAAGGTTCCATGTGGCAATTTCAAGTTCCGACTCCAGCATTTGCTGTGAAGTGGTAACACCTATATTACCATATAAATGGCCCTGATGTTTTCCTGTGGTGCTTCCGGTTCCTGTATTGCTTGTACTGGTTCCGCTTGTGGCATTCGTTTCGGTAGTATCTTTATAAGTGTTATATTTAGTCAGGTCTTCACTCTGTAAGGTCTTATTTGTATTCTCATAAGGCGTAACATAATGATCCTGAATCATTTCACCCGTAGGTGTTTCTTCGGTCTTAGTCTTATTTGAAACATTACCGGTTCCGATATTCGTGCTTGCACTTGTGCCGGTATCTTCCCACTCTTCATAGCGGTCGAAGTTATTAAGAGGATCGTATTTAATCTGTAATGCATTATACCACTTTTCAAAAGTCGGATACCATTTAGTACTCCAGTTAGTAATCAGCTCCTGCAGGAAGTACGGATCCGAGTACAATGTTTCAAAATCTGCAGACTCTTTCAAGATGTTCTTAACGACAACATCTTTAGTAATACCTGTCGGAAGAGTAAGGCCGGAGAATAGATCATCCTGAACAGATGCCATATAATTATTCAATCCGTAGATTGTCATCTTCATCGTTGACATTTTCTTCCTCCTCTTCTTCCGGCTTAAAATGCATTTCTGCAAAAATGTTTGTACCGAACATCTTATTTACATTCTCAGCTGATTCATTGAAACATTCAAGCCATGTAGTTAAACGTGTGATACTGTCTGTCTGGCGGCTGTTGGCTTCATCAGTCACCATTCTTTCTTTCTTTTCATAAGGAATAGTAGGAATGCCGACTTCAGCATCAAACATATTAAGTATTGTCTGAAAGTCCTTCAGCTGATCCGTAGTAATGTAATTATTCTTAAGGTCCTTCTTTTCCAGGAACTGAAAAGGTGTGTCCTTGCTCTGCGCATCATCAAGGATACGATAATCATATATGACTGCAGGTTCACCACGGTTTATTTTATCCAGCATCTTCTTAAGAGCTTCGGCAGCACTCTTGTTCTTTGCGCCGAGGATGTAAGAAAACTTATTATTTATCAGGGAAACATTGATTGCATTATCAAGAACAGCCAGTTTTTCGGCATAATATTCAATGACATCCCATATGCCGGAATAGTCCGGAGTGAGTTTAAGCAGTTCGCAGTTCTTACCTATTTCAAGTATCTTGGAATTGGCTGCGACAGATAAAGCAGGATTTGCAACGATAAAATGCGTAGGCTGATAATATAAATTGTACCCGGTGACGTTGCCGGGGTTAAAGATCAGGCCGCCTTCAGATGGCTCTTCCCATACACCGACAAAACCTTTCATGGATATTACATATTTAAAGAAATCCTTCACAGAATTTCCCTGCCATTCGTCCGGCAGTGTAAAATCAATCGTTGAAAGAGCACGGTGCAAGAGTGAGCGCACCCAATAATCGAAGGCCTTGTTATTGTACGCTTTAATCATTGAGGGATTTGTTGTTCCTGCGGCTGCATTTATCTGCTCAAAATTCAAAGGTAAATACATTTCTTGTCCTTTCTTCACACAAAAGGCGGCAAGCGGTATGACCGCCCACCGCCTCAGGTGATTATTTATTCAGATTATGCTCTCGCATTAGTCTGCCATGAAATAAATGATACCATTCTCTGTGAAGTCTGCGATAGCATTCTTCTGGAAGGACCACCACATGTTGTAATATCTCTTACGTGCTTCTACCGGTGTTGCAAGTGCATCTTCAAGCTGGTAATCAACAAGGATTGCATCTGCATCATAAAGAGCACCGATGAAATACTCAAGATTTACAGCAGTTCCTACTGTCTGGCTTCCTGGTGAAGAAACATCCGGAATGGCAGGTGTTACATTGATCTCAGCATTTCCGAGAATGTCGCCTGCATCAGCCTGCCAGAAGTTTACGAACTCAGCATTCTTAATATCAAGATACTGAGGGTTGAAGATCTCCGGCATGATAGTTGCTTCTGCCATTGTGATAAATGGCTTGTAAAGAATCAGGCGCTGTCTGCTCTTCGGAGTATGACGAAGAAGTGTATAAGAATCAGCTCCTACAGTCTTTGCAGG
>NZ_JAZOUG010000054.1:0-10791 GCF_045657965.1 Treponema sp.
AGAATCCCTTACTCTGCTTGGAAGTGTCAAAGATAAAGTAAAGGCAGCAGAATATCTTGCACAAAACTATGACGATGAGGCTTCTCTTGCAAAGGCACTGCGCGAGCTTTTTAATCACAGCGAATACGCAAAAATCATAAATTTAACTGAAAACATTTCTTTAAAAGACAGCAAAAACGAAATCGTAAAATACAGAATCCTTTCGCTTGCCCAGAAAAAAGACAGCCGCTTTGAAAACGAGTTTTTTGACTGGGTAACTTCACGACCTGTTTCAAGCGAGCATCTGGAAAGTTATCCGTCTTACCTTTCATTTTTAAGCGATAACAACAAAAAAATTCAGGAAATAAGCGAAAATTTTCAGAAAAATCTTAATAAACGGAGTCTTTTGGAAAGTCAGCTTGCCATAAAAGATTCAAATGAAAGTCAGGAAGAGCAGAATCAGAGTATTGAACCGGAAGAAGGGTTTGAGCCGCTTTTTGATGCACTCCAGGAAGGTGAAAACCCGCAGAAAACGATTGTTGATTTCAGAATGGCAGTTTATCACAGAAGCTACAAATTTACTTTTTCCCAAATCAATAAAATTTTTAAAATCTACGAAAACCGCGGCGAAGAAATTGACTGCCAGCTGCTTTCGGACATAGGAAAATCAACTCTGTACGGCACCAGCGATTATTTTTCTTCAGCAAGAAAATTTGATTCGCTTGCCACAGGTCTTTCACGGGAAAAAGCATATTTTGCGTACTTTTATGCAGCCCGTCTTTATGACAAGGCCGGCCGTTATTCAAAACAGGCAGTTTCACGATTTAAAAGCGCACTTGCTTCAACAGATGATTCCCTTCAGTTTGATAACTGCCTCTGGTATCTTTTGAATTTTCAGCTGCGTACATCAACAGACGACATCATTTCTACTTTAACTGAATACGGACCGCAGATTCATTCTCCGGATTATTTTGACGACTTTTTTGAGTCCCTTTCAATTCTGCTTCTTTCAAGCCAGAGGTGGCAGGATTTTTACAAAGTCTGGGATAAAACCGGTTCCAATTTTTCAGAATACACTGCCGGAAAATATGCCTACATTTCAGGCCGCTTAATCGAAGAAGGTCTTGCACAGGGAGATGAAGATTTAAAAACCCGCAAGGCAGTTGAAGCATTTATGAGTGTTTTAAACAGTTCTTCTTCCCTCTATTACAAAATATGCGCACTTGAACGCTTAAATGTAACCGATCCGGCTCTGGTCGAGTCATATCTTTTCAATAAAAACTCTGCCTCAGAAGAAATTACAGACAACGGCTCATCGCATCTTTTACAGGGCTATGTTGCATTCGGCCTTCCGCAGCACGTTTATTCTGAATGGATTTTAAACCGTTCAAATCTTACCATGCAGGATTCAATCGAAATCGCTGATTATATGGCTAAATGTGCAGAAGGGGCTAAAGACAACACTTATGCAATTCAAAGCCTTCGTATCGCTTCCCGTGCTTTTGAAAATTCAAGCGGACCTGTTCCACATGAACTTTTAGAACGCACTTTCCCGAAGTTTTACAGACAGATTATTGAAGAAGCCGCTGAAGAATTTAATCTTCCCTCATATCTGCTTTTTGCACTTGTAAGAAGTGAAAGTTTTTTTGATGCAAATATCACAAGTAAAGCAGGGGCCTGCGGTTTAACTCAGTTAATGGAATCTACTGCAAGTGATGAAGCAAAAAAACTCAAAATCGATGAAAATTTCGATATTTTTGATGCAAAAACAAATGTCCGTATGGGTGCACACTATCTTTCATCTTTAATTTCACGCACTGATGACAATAACGAACTTCTTGCACTTTATGCATACAACGCCGGTCTTACAAATGTACGCAACTGGGCTAAAAGATTCCGGAACGACTGGGCTGCAACAGGAAAACCTGCAAAAAAGCCGGTTGGAATCAGCATGGATTTATTTCTGGAATCACTTCCTTTCACAGAAACCCGCGAATACGGCAGAAAAGTGATTTCCGCAGCAGCAATGTATGCGTATCTGTATGAAAACAAACTCCCGGGCGAAACAGTCCGCGAGATTATGTATTAGGCTATAATAAAACCGGACAATTCATTATAATCTAGTCCTTATGGAAAATCCTCTTTCACAGATTCTGCCGCAGTCTTTTCATTTTATGGCTTTAAGCGGCACTCAGTTTATACTGTTAACCGGAATTATGATGTTTTTCGGCTCATTTGGCGGCCGTATTTTTCAAAAGCTTAAGATTCCGCAGGTTGTAGGCTATATTGTAATCGGAATTTTAATCGGTGTTTCAGGTTTTGTCTTACTCGGAAAAGACACTTTAGCTGCCTTAAATCCAATCTCTACCGCATCCCTTACTCTGATTGGATTTTTAGTCGGTGCAGAACTTAAAATCAGCATCATTAAAAAATACGGAAAACAGTTCGTTGGAATTTTAATCGGCGAATCAATTACCCCCTTCTTTGTCGTAAGCATTTTGACAGGAAGCGTAACTTACCTTTTTACAAAATCCGTGGCACAGGCTCTTTCATTCGGCCTTATTCTGGGAGCAATTTGTGCCGCCACAGCACCTGCCGCTACAACCGATGTTTTAAAAGAATACCGCACAAAAGGTCCTTTAACTACAACGATTTTAGGAATTGTTGCAATGGATGATGCAGTTGCACTGATTTTATACGCAGTTGCAGCCACAATTTCTGCTCCACTTCTCGGCGGTCATTCAGTTTCATTTATTTCTCAGCTTGGTGCAATCGCTTATGATATTTTCGGTTCAGTTCTGCTCGGTCTTGCCTTCGGTTTTATTCTGAATCTGATTCTCAAAAACATCATGAACAATGAAGGGCGTGTTCTGGGATTTTCACTCGGAACCCTCTTTTTATGCAGCGGAGTCTGTAATTCACTGGGCCTTGATAACATTCTTTCAGCAATGTTTACCGGCTTTTTTATGACAAATTTTGCTCATCCCAAAACAAATGCAATGTTTAAACTGGTCGAACGCTTTACACCGCCGGTTTATGTGCTTTTTTTTGTAACGGTCGGAGCAAAACTTAATATCTGGATTGTAACTCCTTTCATTGCAGTTACTGCACTTTTATATGTAGGCGGCAGAACGCTCGGAAAAACAATCGGAAGCCGCTTAGGTGCAAGATTAACAGGCGCTCCTGAAACCGTGCGGAAATATCTTCCCTACTGTCTTTTAAGTCAGGCAGGTGTTGCAATCGGTCTTTCAATCGCATCCGGAAACGATTTTCCTGATTCAATAGGACCGCAGATTATGCTGATTATCACGGCAACTACATTTATCGTACAAATTTTGGGACCTATCTGCGTAAAATACGGAGTAAGCAAAGCCGGTGAAATTGGCTTAAATGTAACGGCAGAAGATTTAATGAAAAATGCAAAAGTTTCTGACATCTGTATAAACGGCTGTAAACTCTGCGGACAGAATTCTTACACAATCGTAAACGACACTGACATGGTCGGAAAAATTATCAGGGATTTTACGCACCATGAAAACATGAATTACGAAGTCCGTGGAACTGAAGGTGAAAAATCAGGAAAACTCATCGGTCAGATTTCCATCGAACATTTAAAAGAAACCATGCAGATTGGCGAAATGGGTGAACTTCTGCCTGCCATGGACATTATGGAAAAGCCGAAAATCACCTGCACACCACAGATGAGTCTTCCTGATGCGTACCAGCTTTTTACTGATTATGACACTGACTCAATCTGTGTTGTAAATGGAGCAAACGAACCGCTTGGAATTCTGGAAAAATTTACGGTGGACCATTATATTCACACACAGATTGTAGAACTCGAACACAAACTTGCAAAAATGGAAGGATAAACGCCTATTTTTCTGTAGCACGTAAAATTCCATCCCATGAAGCAGGCGGATTTTTAATCAGAGCCCCGCACTTTTCTATGAATTTCAATGCAGGAGCATCTTTGTCCTTAATAATTTCAAAGATGCTTTTTGCTTTTTCAAATTCACCATTTACAAAAAGTGAATATGCTTCATCATAAACCCGTCTGATTTCTAAATATTTTTCAAATTCATCTGCTTTCAGAGGAACAAAAACATCAACACCTTCGTTTTTACCTACAACGGCAATTTTTGCAATCTGACGGAAAGAACACTCGGCCCCGTTTTCAAGAGCGCCCTGCATTGTTGCACGGGAACACATTGTATAAGTTCCAAACTGTTTGTTGATTCCTTCAAGCCGGCTTGCCAGATTTACAGTATCACCCATCATTGTATAATCAAAACGGCTCCGGCTTCCCATATTACCTACAACTGCCTTTCCTGTGTTTAAGCCGATACGCTGGACAAATGGCTTTCCAGTAACGCGCGTTAATTCCTCCTGCATTTGTGAAAGCTTTTCCTGACATGCAAGGGCAGTTTCAACAGCACGTTTTGCATGATCTTTCTGTTCTGAAGGCGCTCCCCAGAAAGCAATTATTGCATCGCCTTCATATTTGTCAATTGTGCCACCATGCTCAAGAATAATGTCTGTCATTGCACTCAGATAATTGTTTAAAAGGTCAGTAAGTTCTTTTGGTGAAAGCTTTTCAGAAATTGATGTAAAGCCCTGAACATCAGAAAAATATGCGGTAATTTCACGTTCTTCCCCGCCGAGATTTAATTTTTCCGGATTTTCAATAAGATTTTCAATAACGGCCGGGCTTAAATACTGTCTGAAAGCCGATTTTATGTATCTTTTCTGTCTTCCTTCAGTCATGTATCCTTCAAAAATAGCAGTAATATAAGCCAGGATAAATGAAAAAAGCACCGGCACTACCGGTAGAATATATCCGGAATCAAAAACATAATAAGAAACTGTAAAATAAGTGAATAAAAGTGTAAAAGCAAATAAAGTTTTAACTAAAAGCGAAGAAATTCTTGCCTGTGAAATTGAAGAACCAAGCAGAAAAGCAGAGAGAACAGCAGCAATAACCAGAATAAAGTTAAGAAATTCAGGCCAGTCTTTCAAATAATTTTTCTGAAGGATTGTGTTAAGCTGGCATAGATGAACTCCAACTCCAGGGTATGTTGAAGAAACCGGAGTAGCGCAGATATCAAAAAGACCGGGCGCATAAAGTCCGAAAAATACATAATTACCGGAAAACTGTTCAGGCGGAATAAAATCTTCGTCACTGCCGGAAACTACGCCGTTTTTTATTTTAGCAGCACTTTGTAAAATCTGTTTTGCATTGTACGGTGCAAACCGGCTTAAATCATTAACATAGCGGACATACATTCCGCCTTCTTTTGCACGCGGAATTTCTTCAAGACAGCTTTCTTCATTGTTTACAAGAAAACTTGCTGCAGAAAGACCATATTCATTGCGGTTTTTGACTTTATCAATCTGGCTTCGTCTTGCAATTTTATCTGTTTTATCAAGAGTTGAACTCACATCTCCCAGCGTAAAAGCACTTTCTTTTAAAACAGGAACCGGAAGTGTTGGGACTGTAGAATTTTCATTTTCGTAAAAAGCAGTCTGAATTACTTTTCCGAATTTTCTGCTGCTTTCG
Source organism: Treponema sp. (assembly GCF_045657965.1). GTDB lineage: Bacteria > Spirochaetota > Spirochaetia > Treponematales > Treponemataceae > Treponema_D. Next base: position 5,540 of record NZ_JAZOUG010000054.1, read on the forward strand.
GCAAATTGATTATCATCTTCTTCACCATAAACAGAGGGTTCTGAATAAATCATATCAAAAGAAACGCAGGCGGCTTTTCCAGAAGAAAAATAATCGACCATTTCTGCATAAGCCTTTCTCGGCCAGGGCCAGCTCCAGCCCAATTCATTTTTTGCCCAGTCAAGGCTTTCCTGATCAAGCAGAACCAGTGCAATCTGTTCGCTGCATTCTGTTGAACGGGAAATAAATTTCATTCTCGAGTCATATGATTTGTTTTCTGCCCACTTAAAGACATTTAATACATACAGAACGCAGGTAAGGACAATCAGAATAAAACATGAAAGTAAAATCTGCCGTATTTTTCCTTTGATTTTCATTAAAAGCCCCTTTTTTAACGGTTTGAAGAAAATCTTGCCTTTCTGTAAGAAGAAGTATCTGTACAGAGCACAATTTTTGAAAGCTGCACATTTACATTTTTTATGCGTTCATCAGGCGAAGGATGCGTCTTGTACATTCCTGAAGTATTTCCATTTTGATTTGACTTAAGCATGCCAAGCATATCAAGCATAGCAGAAGCATTGTAGCCTGCGTCGTTCATCAAAGTAACTGCAAGGGTATCTGCCTGCAGTTCCTGACTTTTTGAATAACCGTTATTTATTAAATCAGAAACTACATCACCGACCATATCTTTCATTGTTTTTGCAAGTGCAGCAGAATCTTTTGCAACAGCCACTGCTGCAGAAGTAGCATTTACGCCGGCGTTAGTCCATCGGCTTGTTTTTATTGCCATTAAACTGTGCTGTAAATGAATGTGTGCAATTTCATGGGCAATAACAGCAGCCAGAGAATCCTCGCTTTTCGTACATTCTAAAAGTCCGCGCGTTACAAAAATATGACCGCCGCTTGTGGCAAATGCATTAACTTCAGCTGTATCTAGAATTTTTACATGATACCCGTTAAAAAGCTCCGGTCTTTCAGAATTAATGGTAATAACTGAGCAGATTTTATTAAGATACTGCTCTATTTGAGCTGCAGTGTAAACTTTGTAATTGGTTAAAATTGTTGCTGCAACAGCCCTGCCGATGTAATACTCGTTTTCTGGAGTTATTGCTTCAGCTGCCTTTGAAGCAGAAGCTGCGGCAGTAAGTCCGGCGGCTGTTTTTCCATGTCCTGTAGCTTCAGCGACTTCTGCTGTAGCAGAAATCAAAGTTGTGAGTGTACTGGAAGTAGCACACCCGGAAAGAAGGAAGGAAAAAAAGAGGGATTTTAAAACAAAAGAAATTTTTGCCTGAATTTTTATATTTTTCATTTTACTCTCCCCCATTTAAATGCCCTTCTGATACAAAGTTCAGAAGTTCTTTCTCAGAAACAGTAATTTTTTCGATTTTATCAACTTCATCATAATTCAGATTTTTGTTTTCTGATTTAAAGGCTTTTTCAGCTTCTTCAGAAAATCCTTTTCCGGCTAAGGCAAGTTCATTTGAAGAAGCATTTACAGATGAACCTGATTTTGCAATTTTTTTAGCAGTAAGGCTTCCATTTGCAATCCAGCCGGCTACATTCTGATTATTTACAGGACTGACTTTTGTTTTTTTAGAATTTCCTTCAATAACTATAAGTTTATCGCCATATTCAACTTTTCCGATTGTTTTCGCAAAAAAACCGGTACCACTTTTCAGGGCAGACGATTTTACAGAGACATAAACATTCTCCCCTTTCTTAAAGGAAGCACAAAACACACTTTGCATAAAAAGCATAAAAGTGAACAAAACAAAAACAGCTTTTTTCATTCAATAACCTCGTTTTAAAACTAAGAGGTCAAACTTCGAGTTTTAAAATCACTGCGCTAATTCAAAAACATTGTTTCATAACTTAATTTTGAATTGCACTCTCAGTCGAAGATGCATATGAAGTCCCGAGAAACGGTCGTGGAATTCCTATCCACGGCGCTAAAGCGCCCGTTTCAATGGACTTCAATGCTGGCTTCTCCTTACGTTTCATTCAAAATTAAATAAGCCAGAAAAACCTTTGATTTACTCAGATAAATTAAAACTCGAAGTTTCCCCCATCTTCATAAGGAATCAGTATGGAAGAATGTCGAGTTTGTTAGTAATTAATTAAAAAAATGCGGAAACGGGAAGAAAAGCAAGCGTCTGCTGGAACGCTATGAGGGCTCGCAAGCGAGAAAAGCACGACAACGGAAGTGCTTTACGAGCGCAGTCGGAATTCCTTTTACCCTCATCTGCGTGAAGACAGACGCACTTTTCTGGAAGTGTACGCATTTTTTTTTGTTCTGTTGATGAAACTCGACATTCATCCTAAGAATATTTTAAGTCATTATAAAATAAAAATCCACTTCAAGTTAACCTTAAAAAACGTCGGTAACTGCCTGAAGGTATCTGAAATTAGACTTGTCAAAATTAAATAAATTGATTTATACTAAGAGAATATGAAAATTCTTTGTGTTTGTCTTAGTCCAACAATCCAGCGCACAATTACTTTCGACTCATTCAATACTGGAAAAGTTAACCGTTCACAGATTTGGCGTGAAGACGCAAGCGGTAAAGCTTTAAATGCCGCACGTGTTCTTAATCAGCTTGAACCAGGAAGTTCTGTAGCATTATGTCCTGTCGGAAATGCAAACGCAGAGCATTTTATGATTTTAGCTTCAAACGACACTAATCTCTATGTTACGCCGATTTACATCGAAGGCAATACCCGCGAATGCTGGACAATTCTTGATAAAACAGGCAAAACAACAACCGAAGTTATTTCTGACGAACTTCAGAACCCGCTTCATATTGCAGGTGCAGAAGCAGAATTAAAGCTCCTCGAATTTGTCAGAAAAGACATGATGGTCTGCGATGCACTTTTATTTGCAGGAAGCAGACCTTCCAACTGGTCAGCAAATATCTGCGGACGAATCTGCGATGTTGCAAAAAAAGCAGGCAAAACAATTCTTGCTGATTTCAGAGGTGAAGATTTACTCACTACCCTCAAAGTCTGCACACCGGATATCATAAAATTAAACGAAACAGAATTCTGTCAGACTTTCATCGGAAAATCTCTGTCAGAAGACGAATTAGTTTCTGAAATCTCAAAAAAGAGCGCTGAGCTCAAAAATATTATTGTAGTAACCCGCGGAACCAAAGATACCCTTTCTGCAGACAACGGCAAAGCTTACCGCACTCCAATCGAAAATATTACGGCAATTAATACAACTGGCTGCGGCGATACTTTTGATGCAGGGTTCCTGAATAACTACCTCAATAACAAAGACATGGAATCAGCACTCAAAGCAGGAACTCATTGTGCAGCCCTCAACGCTCAGACAATCGTTCCGGGCTCAATTAATCTGTAATGTCTCTTAACTGCAATGAAATTGATTTAATTCTCAGCGAACTGGATTTAAAAGACAGTTTTATTCAGGAAGTAGTTCAGCCGAATTTTAATTCGCTTGCAGTTTACACATATAAACCGGGATTACCCAAAACTTTATTCATTTCTCTAGAAGCAGGCGCCTGCCGTATCTGTGAAACAAGGCGCAAAATCACCAGAAACGAAAAGCCGCTTCGTTTTAATGAAATGCTTAAATCAAAAATTAAAGGCGCAAGAATTAAAAGCTGTGAGCAGATTTCAAAAGAACGCATTATCAAAATTACACTGGAAAAGCAGGGAACAATTTATGTAATGCCACAGGCTCAGGAACATGCTGCCAAAAAAGCAAAATCTGCTCAGACTCAGGACGAAAATGAACTCTACAGCCTTTATATCCGTCTCTGGTCAAATGCCGGAAATATTTTTCTTTGTGACAAAGACAATCTGATTCTTGATTCTTTTTACAGAAGGCCTTTAAAAGGCGAAAAAACCGGTGAAATTTTTGAAATGCCGGAACAAAAAATTCTTACAGAATCAGAACTTTCGGCCCTATACCAGAAATTTCCTGTACGGTCTTTTTCAGATTTAGAATCAGAATATGCAGAAAAACATCCTGATTATCCGGAACTTTCTTTTAATCAGAAAGTTGATTTGTATTATTCAGAAAATTCTGCCCAAAGCTCACTTGAATCTCTTCTGGAACAGGCCGAAAAATGGTACGAATCGCATAAAAGCAGAATCACCGCCGCACTGGAAAGGCTCAAAGAAAAGCGGGAAACTTTTAAAAATGCCGCTCAATATAAACATCAGGGCGATTTAATTCTTGCTTATGGCCATGAAATCCAGAAAAATTCAAATTTTTTGGAATGTGATGATTTTGAAACCGGAAGAAAAATCAGCATCAAAATAGATCCAAAAAAATCTGTTCAGGAAAACGCAGCTTTTTACTACGAAACTTATAAAAAACAGACAGGCGGTCTTGAAAATCTTGAATATGATATTGCTTCAACAGAAAAATCTCTCTCTGAACTTGAAAGCCAGTATTCAAAAATAATTGCCGAAAAAAATCCGGTAAAACTTGAACAGATTTTACGGAAAACGCAGAAACCAAAACAGCAGGAAAAAAAATCTCACCCGGGACTGGACTTTTTTATTGACGGCTGGCAGATTATCGTTGGCCGTGATGCAGGCGAAAATGACGAACTTCTCCGCCACACAGTAAAAGGTTCTGATATGTGGCTTCATGTCCGCGACTATCACGGCGGCTATGTTTTTATTAAAAACCGGCCGGGCAAGACTGTTCCTCTGGAAATTCTTCTTTATGCAGGAAATTTAGCGGTCTATTATTCAAAAGCCCGTAAAAACGGAAGTGCCGATTTGTATTATACACAGGTCAAGCATTTACGCAGAGCAAAAAATGCCCCTAAAGGAACTGTTCTTCCAACAAACGAAAAAAATCTTTTCATAAAGCTTGATGAAGCCAGAATCAGGAAGATTCAGGAAAATTTAATAACAGACAGGTAATTTCATGAAATCAAAAAAAATTTTATTTGCAGTCGTTTTTAATATTTTCGCTTTATTCTGCACTTTTTCTGATATTTTTTACAGCGGAAATGTTTTTCAGCTTTCACCTTTAAAAGACAGTCTTCTGCTTGGAAGCGGAATTGCACTTTCTGGAAGCGACTTGATTTTAGACAATGTGCTTGAAGTAAATCGTCAAAAATACGATGGCAGAGTCTACAATAAAGATGATGTAAACTCATTTGACAGATTTTTCATGCATTCCTATTCAAAATCACGGGATAAGGCAGCAGATTTTGTGCTTGTTGCTGCTATGGCAAGCCCGGCAGTTCTTGCTTTGACCGAAAAAGAAAGTCGGATCGTAGCCATGTCGT
>NZ_JAZOUG010000055.1:0-6760 GCF_045657965.1 Treponema sp.
TGCTCGAACATCAATTCCAACAAGACCGTCATCGAAGCTTGAAACATTGATATTTGCAGAATACTGATTAACATTTGCGCTCATTTCTTTCCATGACTCACCGCCATCAAGAGAATATTCCACTTTTTCAATTCCGTTGGCATCAGTTGCATTTGCCGTAATCTGCGTTCTTGTCTGAACCCACTGATGATTTGCAGGAGCCGCAATTTCAAGTTCAGGTGCAGCAGAATCAACAACGATGTTTACAGAAGGTGCACTGTATGATTTTCCTGATATATCTTTAACATTTACACTTACACCGCGGTAAGCACCGTCTTTTAATCCTGTAAGCTTAATTGTTTTTCCGAGAGTAGATTCTTCATTTGAAACAGACAGCCCTGAAGTCATAACACTTGGAGAAACAGGACCGTTTACATTTGCATATCCGATAAAGTCCTTTTCTGAAGCAATAACATAAGCATTCAAAGACTTGTTGTAAACGGCGTTTGCATCAGGAAGCCAGTAGATACTTCCTGTAGTCCAAAGACTGCGTTTTTCTGGAACAGGGCGGACTACGCAGAATGTTGCACGGACAGTTGCAGAAGAAGTTTTTCCTGCTTCTGCTTTTACAGTAAGGTTTGTAACCCGTGAAGGAAGATTTGCAAGTTTAATTTCATAATGATCACCTGTAAATTCTGCCTTACCTGTCTGTTTAACGTCCCCGCCGGTTTCAGCCTCACCTTCGATTGTATAAGTTACAGAAACGCTCTTTTCTGCTGTTTCGACTTTAAGAACAACCGGAACGCTTTCTTTTCCGCCATGAGGAATAATTACATTCATGCCGCCTTTATATTCAGCACCACCGATACTGATAAGAGACATTTCAATTCCATTATTGTCATTACCTTCGATGATTTTTTCTGAAAGTGGAGCATTGAGCAAATCTTCATGGATGTAAGTAAGATCTTTAATATTTACAAGAGATTTAAATTCTGTAACCCGTTCATAAATATCTGTTGCAGTAACAGTAATTCTCAATAAGCCCCATGGTGCATCAGAAAGAGGGATATGAACAGATGAAGATTTTTCAGGTGATTTTGGAGTGAGAGTATCTTCCTTGAAGACTGCATCATCACCATATTCTACTTTGTATGTAACAGATGTAATTCCAGAAGGAGAAGTAACTGTTACATCATACGCAGGATTTGATTCCGGATGAACGAGCATTCCGTTTACTAAATCAGCAGAACCGATTTTTGCAGTTCCAAATGAAGGTGCTGGTCCCATTGCAGTAAATACTGCTGTTACCGGATTACCTTTTACACCATGAATATCTGTTGCAGTGACTGTGATTTTATGAGTACCGATTGAAAGATCTGCATCTTCAGAAAGCGGAGCCGCAAATACACCCTGTGATTCGAGAGTTTTTGCTTCACCGCCGTCAAGACTGTACTCGATGGAAGCAACACCGTCATCATCAGTTACAATGCCGCGTACAAATACAGAACCTGCTTCACCGGAAACCACAGCAGAATTCTCAGGGAACTGAATCTGAACAACAGGTTTATCAGCTTCCTGATTAAGAAGAATATTTCGTTTGAGAACTACAAGGTTTCCTGCTGTATCAAGAGCAGTAACAGTAAAATCAATTGATTTTGAATTAATTCCACGTGTATCAACTTCTTTTGACCAGTACGGGTTTCCAGGAATAAGATCGAATTCACCGTTCTGACCGTTAAATGACCATGAAAGTTTCTGAAGTCCGACCTTATCTTTTGCAAAACCTGCAACTGTGAAGCGGCCGTTACAAACTTCATCTTCCTTTGGAGAAACAACTTTTACATCAGGTTTGGTATTATCGATAAAGTAAAGATATGAATATGTACCGACAGAGCCCATTTTGTCAGTTGCTTTAAACCAGAGAATAGCCGGACCGTCTTTATCAAGGCGGGTATCTATCGGTAAATCAAAAGTCCAGACACCATTTTTTTTGTCTTCAGAAATTTTTGTTGATAAATAGTTCTCTCCGTTGTCCAGTGAATATGAAAGAGCTTTAATGCCGTTTCCGTCACTAATCGTTCCCTTAATACTGATTTTTCCAGAAACAAGTTCGCCAAGTTCATGATTTGTAACTGCAATTACCGGCTGACGGCGATCCAGATGCCATGTTGCAAAAGCCTTCTTTTTTGGTTTTTCCTGAGAAGAAAGACCGTTAACATCAACACCCCATACTTCAATTGTATGAGGGCCTTCTGCAAGTTCATTTGTATCAAGATAATAAGACCAGAATTCTTTACCTTCGGCTTTTACAGGTTCTCCGCCGTCAAAAACAAGCCAGACTTCAGCAACACCATCGTCATCAACACAGGTACCTACGATATTCAGGTTTCCTGGAACACGCATGTTATTGATTGGGTTTGTTATACCCGAAATAGCGTAGTCTGAATCAGGATCAATAAAAAGATTGTACGGACCGGCGATAGATGAATTGCCGCCCTTATCTTTTGCTTCAACATAAATGTTGTATTTTCCTTCCTTCTTTTCATTAATGTCAAACGTTTCCTGCCAGCTGTCCATATTTTCGACATCACGGTAAGTAACATCTCTTTTTCCAAGAGCGAAAGCTGCAAAAGTGGCTGAAACTAAAGACACAACAAACAAGAATTTCTTCAGACTTTTTCTCATGATAATATCCTTACTTTTTTTATTTAACCCGATTAGTATAATTTTTGGGTGAAAAATAATCAAATTTTTACACTCAAAATCACCGGATTTTTAAAAAAATTTATTTTAATTTCGGTGAAAATCTCCAATATCTTGAATTTTCCGGCAAAAATGAATAAAACTAAAACAAAATTAAAACTTAAACGGAGATTTTTATGGACGAAAAAATTACAGAACTTCAGAAAATGATTGACGAATCAAAGAACATAGTATTTTTCGGTGGAGCCGGTGTTTCAACAGAAAGCGGTATACCAGATTTCAGAAGTCAGGAAGGTCTGTACAGTCAGGAATGGAAATATCCGCCGGAAACAATTATTTCACGTTCATTTTTCGACCATAACCCGAAAGAATTCTATCGTTTTTATAGAAAGAAACTGATTATAAAAAATGTTCAGCCGAACATTACGCATAAAAAACTCGCAGAATTAGAAGCAGCAGGAAAACTTAGTGCAGTCGTAACGCAGAACATTGACGGTCTTCATCAGATGGCAGGAAGCAAAACCGTGTATGAACTTCACGGAAGCACGCTCCGCAATTACTGTATGAACTGCGGAAAGTTTTACGGAATTGATTTTATTGCAGAAAGCGGAAACACAGAAGAAAAATTACCACGCTGTGAGTGCGGCGGTCTTGTTAAGCCTGATGTTGTTCTTTACGAAGAAGGTCTGGACGACAAAGTTATTAACGGTGCTGTCGAAGCAATTGCAAATGCTGACATGCTGATAATCGGAGGCACTTCTCTTGTTGTGTATCCTGCAGCAGGATTAATCCGCTACTTCCGCGGAAATCACCTTGTTTTGATAAACAAGAGCGAAACTCAGGCAGATGCAAGTGCAGATTTAGTTATTCATGACTCACTGGGCAAGGTTTTTGAGCAGATTGAAGTTAAAGTTTGATTCACCTGCAGTTCGGAAAGAAGCGGGCTTTTGCAGTCTGTTTCTGCCTTATTAGTACGCACTGCCCTGATTAACAGATTTTTTGGTGTTGCGCTTTCCTCAATAAATTCGAGTATCTGCACTTTGTAACCCCGGCTTTCAAGAAGCTCTGCGCGGACTGCATCGGTTACAAGGGCAGAAAAACGCTCTTTTATAAGGCCGTATTTTAAAAGCGGGACAAACGGAGAAGTTTCTGGTACTGATTTTGCAGAAAGCTGACTGTTTATTTCGTGCTGACAGCATGGAACAGAAAGAATTGCCTTTGCTTTCTGTTTTATTGCGTAATCTAAGGCATAATCAGTAGCGGTGTCGCAGGCATGTAGCGTTACAATAACGTCCGGATGCTTATTTTCACCGAAAGAAGCAATATCACCGACTGCAAAAGAAAGATTCTGCAAATTAAGTTTCTGCGCAAGACTGTTACAGTAGGCAATTACGTCCTTTTTAAGGTCAAGCCCGAAGATTTGAGCAGGAATCTTTTTGATTTCTGTAAGATAATACTGCACGGCAAATGTGAGGTAGCTTTTCCCGGAGCCAAAATCGACTATTGAAAGGGGATTTTCTGAATTTACCGGAAGATTTTCTTGCTCCCGAAGCTGCATTACGTTATCAAGAATATCGTCCAGCATTTCAAGGAAGCGGTTTATCTGCCGGAATTTGTCATATTTTGCTTTAACGACCTTTCCTTCTGCAGTCATTACGCCAAGATGCACTAAAAACGGTACCGCCACCCCTTCCGAAAGAAGATATTTTTTGACTTTCTGAGCTGAATTTCCAACAGACTCCCCTAAAGGAGGCTTGACGGAAGAATCAGTTTTTATTCGTGTTAATTCGTGGTTTATTTTTTTCCTCAGCTCCGTGATTTTTCCTTTTTTGTTTGCAAGAATCGTAATTTCTTCGGACTCTGTACGCTGAACACAGTTTTTAAAAGTTGTACCGGCATGAGTAGCAATAAAATCGTTGAGTTCAGCTTCGCTCATTTTTTTGTGAAAAACCTGCTTTTGAGTGTAAAACTCAGCGAAGTAGTTTTCGTTTTTTGAAGCTGAAAGAGATGAGGTAAGCAGTTTGATTTTAATGCGGGTATATTCTTCGCCTGAAATTTCTGAGATATTTTTAACTGGCTTAGAAAATGTAACTGAAAGAATCATAAAATCTCCTGCTTTGCTCCCTATGTGAAACATTAAAATTGTTTCACAAACACTATATATTTTAATTAAAAAATCCGATATAATAAATATATGGGAAAGATTTTTGTTTTTGTTAATCAGAAGGGTGGCGTTGGCAAAACAACTTCCGCTATCAACATTGGTGCATACATGGCAGAACTCGGCAAAAAGGTTCTGCTTGTTGATTTCGACTCTCAGGGAAACATGTCCAGCGGTGTGGGTGTTTCTAAAGACAAGCCTACAATTTACGAACTTATGGCAGGTCAGTTTACTGCAGAGGAAACTGTAAAACATTCTCCTGTTCCAAATCTGGATGCAATCAGTGCTTCCATCGATTTGTCAGGAGCCGCAATCGAGCTTGTTGATCAGGATGAACGTGAATTCTTTCTTAAAAATGCACTTGCTCCTCTTAAAGAAAAATACGACTATATTCTTATTGACTGTCCTCCATCTCTTGGACTTTTAACCCTCAACGGTCTAGTGGCAGCAGATGCTGTTCTTGTTCCAATGCAGTGTGAATATTTCGCACTCGAGGGAATTACACTTCTTCTTCAGACTGTCAAAAAGGTTCAGAAATCATTCAATCCAAATCTGATTCTTGGCGGTATTTTCTTTACCATGTATGACAGCCGTACACGTCTTGCACAGGATGTTGTCCGACAGGTTCAGTCATACTTTAAAGATGTTGTTTTCAATACAATTATTCCGCGCAATGTACGTCTTTCAGAAGCTCCTTCTCATGGTCAGCCGATTTGTCTTTACGACCCAAGCTGTGTAGGCGCAAAAAGCTACAAAAAGCTTGCAGAAGAGGTAATCAGCCGTGGCTAAAAAATTCGGTTTAGGTGCCGGTCTTGATGCACTTATGGGAGATGCAGGTCTCTCAAGTGAAGATTTTACAGAAAAATCCCATGATTCTATTTCTGATGAAGCTGTTTCTAAAGAAGCCGTTCAACAAAAAACTGAAGCTGCTCAGGCTGTAAGCAAAGCAATCGAAGCAGGCAACATTCCTTCCGATGTTGCTTCCGGTGAACGTAAGCTGCCGGATGGAATAAATGTCGATGAAAACGGACAGCTCTGGCTCAGTGTTGATTTACTTAAACCAAATCCACACCAGCCCCGTAAAGAATTTGATGAAGATGCCCTGCAGGAACTTGCAGATTCTATCCGCGAACACGGAATTTTACAGGCAATCACTGTTGAAGATGCTGGAGACGGCTCGTTCTACATAATTGCAGGTGAAAGACGCACAAGGGCGGCAAGGCTTGCAAATCTTGCGGAAGTTCCGGTTCAGCTCCGTAAATATTCGGATCAGAAAAAACTTGAAATTGCTTTAATCGAAAACATCCAGAGGGAAGACTTAAACCCAATCGAAGAAGCAGAAGCATACTATCAGCTTATGGAAATTTCAGGCTTAAGTCAGGAACAGGTTGCAGCCCGTGTAGGAAAAAACCGTTCAACAGTTGCAAATGCAATCCGTCTTTTAAAACTTCCTGAAGATATGCGAACTTCTCTGGTTCAGGGACATATAACTTCCGGTCACGCAAGGGCTTTGCTTTCTGTAAAAGACAATGCTGATATGCGCATTTTATTCGCAAAAATTATAGGTGCCGGGATGAATGTCCGGGAAGCTGAAGATATGGCCCGAACGCTCAATGAAGGTGCTGGTAACGGTGTTAAAAAACCGAAAGAACCTAAAAACGAAAACAAAGATCCTAACATCACGGCTCTTGAACAGGAATTTATCGAAAAACTTGGAACAAAGGTTCAGATTAAAGGAACAATGGAACGCGGTAGCCTTGAAATCCAGTTCTTTACAAAAGACGACTTAAACCGAATCTATTATTTAATCTGCGGACAGGATTACCCGTAACAAAGTAATTTCTTGAGAACAAAACCCCCAAAAAAAGAAGGAAAAATAGAAAAAACGGCTGGAGTTGGGGTTTCTGCCAAAAAACT
>NZ_JAZOUG010000056.1:0-5901 GCF_045657965.1 Treponema sp.
TTCAGATAGAACAAATGCAGCTTATGCAAAACAGGAAAATGCAAATAAAGATACTGCCAGTACTACACCAACAACATGGTCTAACCATTCAATCGCTTTCCTTGCTGACGGAAGTTTCGGCTTCGGTAAAGCAGAAGCAATCGTAAAAGTTGGCGACTACGGCTCATTGAAAAAGAGCGAAACCGGCGATGCTGCTAAAGAAGAAGCAACTGCTGTTGCATTCGGTGCTTATGTTCAGCCAAAAATTATGGACGGTCTTGCTTTGACTGTCGGTGGTAACGGTTCTTTGATTGATGGCAAATTCACTGACTGGGGTGCTGACTTACGTGCACGCTATGTTGCTGGTGCTTTGAGCATTTCTTCATTCAACGCTTTGAGTGCAGTTACTGATGATGGCGTTGTAGCTTTCAGTGCTAAATGTTCGTCAACAAAAGGTATCGCTCCTAAAAGTGTAGAACCAAAAAGTCTGGGAAAAGTTGCTGGAGATACACTTAACAATACACAGATTATGTCTAACAACATCCTTGTTCGATACAAGGTTAATGACAAATTTGCAGTTACAGGTATTGTCGGAGATATGATTACATTGGGTGATAAACCAGGTCTTGATACAGACACAACAAAAGCAAAGAATACATCTGTAGATTCACAGATTGATCTCCGTGCTTCATTGTGGTGTCAGTTCTACGCAGCTGCAAAAGCATTTGTTCATGTTGGTGTTGTAGAGTGCGTATCAAACATCAACGAAGCTAACGAAGGAAAAGCATTCCATACATTTGCAGTTCCTGTTATCTTGCGTGTACAGATGTAATTGTAATCACATCTAACTTACTTTCTAAATTATGGGAAGAAAATCCCCATTGCAAAGCGCAGTGGGGATTTTCTTGCTTAAAGTGAGTTGATTTCTTCGATGGAAAGACCAGTGGATTTCAAAATCACATCAAGAGCAATATTTGATTGTTTGAGGATTCTTGCTGTTTCAATTGCTTTGTTGTGTTCTCCCTGCTTTAAACCTTGAGAAATTCCTTGATTTCGCTCGTCTTCACGGAGCATCTGCAAATCCATGTATTCTTTGTATTCGCGCGGTGACATTTTTAATGTATCCATAAGCTCCTTCAGTTTATCTGTATAGGTTGATTTTGACTCTTTTGAAACTAAATATTCAAAAAAAATCCCGAAGTTCTGTATTTTTTATTTTATCTCTGGCACTTACATTATAAAATATTTTAAAGCTTCTGTCATTTAATTTTATTGTGCTGTTTTCTGCGCAGATGTTTTCAAAACTGTAAACTGGAAGACCTTTATTGAATAAATCCTCGAGGCATATAAAGATTACAAAATTGTCTTTTAAACTTGAATACGGATTTCCTTTCTGTAAAAATTCAACATCCATAAGTGACTGGTAATAGCGTGCCCTTTTTGACAGGTCACTTCGTAAGATTGTCTGCATCTCAATGTCAAAGTCGCGCTCCGGGTCGCTTGTGTGAACATCCATTCTGATTCCGCGGGCTCCGTAGCTTGCCTGTAAAGTTTTTTCCTGTTCCGGATATTCGATGTCTGTAATTTTTATATTAAGCATCATTTCGAGAAGTGTTTTACAGACATCTTTGTTCGACATGATTTTTCCGAACACGAAATTGTCTGCCAGTGTCAGACTTTCCCACTTTTCTCTGATTGTCATCTGTTTTTCCTGCATTTCTGCCTCCTTTTGTAATTTCATACATATAGTTATTGGAGGGAAATGCAGTTCTTGGGCAGGAAAATTATTAAAAAGATAATAAATTACAGAATCACACTTCTAATTTTTAACAAAACTCAAATCTTATCCCCATTGCAAAGCGCAGTGGGGATTTTTTATTGTAAATTAATTGATTGTTACATCACCTGCTCCAGCCTCGCTCGGCAGGTTTGATTGCACGGTTGCGGCTGTATCTGCGCTGTAGGTGTAGGCAGCAGGTCCTGCGGAGAAGAGCGTGTCACCTACGGTATTTGTAAGCGAAGTTCCGCTTGAAGCATTGTTCGTGTTTCCGCTGGCGTACAGTGTTCCGCTTGTTGAAGAAGAGCCACTGTCACTGAAAGCGTACTTAATGCCACTGTCAAAATAGTTGTTTTCTGCGTAAATTACAGAGCCTTTGCGTACGCCTACCGCATACTGCTGGGTATATGTGCCGCTTGAGTAAGCATAGTAGTTGTTGTACAGGTGCATTGTCGTGTTACGGACCATCGGCAGACGCTGACCACAGTTGTAGAAATAGTTGTGGTGATACGTAATCAGACGTGTAGATGCACTTCCCTCGCTATCGCTAGAACCAATCAAAGAAGTCTTGTCATGGTTTTTGAACTTACAGTAAGAAACGGTGATATTTGCGCCTGTTCCCTTAATGTCGAGTAAGCCGTCATAAGTCTGCCACTTTTCTTCTGTGGTTCCGCCTGTATACACATGAGAGAGCGTCATAGTATCCTGAATAGTACAGTGGTCAATCCAGATGTAAGAACAGCTGCCCTGAATGGTAATGCAGTCCCACTGTGCGTTGTAGCCGTCGCTTGTTACGCCGTCATCCTTTACTTCGTGGTGGGGGAACGGGTCGTAGGCATCCTGAATGACGAGGTTACGAAGCTGTACATTTGAGACTCCGGACATGCTGATATTAGCACCCTTAATTCCGCTTGAAGCGTCTTTACCAACAATGATTGTGTTTGATTTTACAACAAGCTGAATCTGACTCTTGTAAGTGTCGCTGAGTTTCCGCAAATCATCGTACAAAGCGGTGTTGCCACTGCCAGATGTTTCATCATCACTTGTTGTGCTGCAGGCAGCAGCGTAAGCTGCAACCCATGCTTCATAGTCTGAATATGTTCCGCCAGATGTTGTATTTACAAAGCTGTCGAGCGAAGTTGTTGTTCCGCCACCGGTTGAAGGCAGCAAACCGTCAGTCATATCAATCATGCCGTCAACAATGATGAAGTAGTTGCCAGCCTTTGCGTATGTTACAAGGTCTGAGCGGCTAGTAACAGTAACGCTTGTGTAGGTTGTTGAACCGTAGGTAGAAGAATAGCTGACTCCCGCATAGCCGGTCGGAACATCGCTTGAAGAAATTGTAAGCGTGCTGCTTCTAGCTGAACTGTCGCTGTCTGAGATTGTGCTTCCGTCATCATTGATAAAATCGCTTGCACTTGCCTTTACCGTTACCGTAAATGCAGAGCTTGTAACGCCGTCTACAGTTGCAGTAATGGTTGCAGTTCCGGCAGCAGTTCCTGTTACGACCATTGAGCTTGTTGTTGTTGAAGCAAGCGTTACATAGTCAGAACCGCTTGCAATTGCCCATGTGTATGTTTCGTCAGTTGGTGTTACGTCCGGGGTTGCGGTAAGAGTAACAGAGTTACCTGCAATCATCGCTGCCGAGCCGGAAATTGTAACAGAGCTTACGCCATCTGTTGTTGAACCGTAAACAATCTCTACGCCATATACATTAATTCCGCTTCCACCTGAATAGATGTAATATGTACCAGCAGAAAGATTATTTACCGTAAACGAGTCTGCTGTAGTCAAACTTCCAGAACCGACAACGGTAGAACCATTAGACACGTTAAGAGTTCTGCTAGCACTTGTTTTTCCAGAAACAGCATATACAGTTATTGAAGCAGCGTCCGTCAAAGTGAACTGCATAGCACGGCTTGTTGTAGAACCACTTCCGCCTAACTGCAATTGTTTTGTAAATGTATAATCGCCTATCGTTGTTGAAGTACAAGACGCAATAGCTAGCGAAGCTGATGAAGTTCCAATGAGCGTCATAATTCCATAATTTGTAGAATCCGTACTAGTAATGGTAGCTACCTCGTAATCACTAGCATTCCACATTACGGTCGTAGTTTCGGAAGTTTCTTCGCTGCCAGTTGAGGATTCCTCACTAGTTGATTCTTCGCTGTTAGCGGTAGTGTAGGTTACGACGATTTTTGTCAGGTATGTTGTTCCCGTATAGGCAACAGTAACCGTACTCGCCGCTGTTACTTCATATACCGTTGAATCAATCTGAGATGTTGAGCCAGAACTTGTACTGAATGAAGTTGAAGACTGGCTTCCGGCAGTAATGGTACCGCTTGCTGCATAGCAGTAATACACAGTTACGGTGCAGGCATCTGTTACAGCAAAACTGATTGAAGAGCCATTGCCACCAGAGGCGTAGGCACTGTTATTCCAGCCGATACTTGTACAGGTTAAATCAGTGTAAGTTGTAGGATTTGCGCTAGAAAAATCATACACAACACTTGTTGTTACTGCTTCTCCGCTCAAAGTTTCGCTTGAGCTGTCATCGGCTACAGTGTATCCGCGGTCAGAAATGAGCGTGTCAATATCCCAGTTTGTCGAGCTGTCTTTTGCATAGCAGGCATTAGTGATGTCGTAGTAACGGTTCAAAATTGCATGGCGGCCAGAGTACTCATTTGTATACTCGGTGTCTGTAATTGTACCGTAAGCAGAGGTGCTTGTAGTTGAGCTTGTTGCGGTGCTGTTTGTAACGCCGTATTCTTTCCAGCCGACATCTGCGCTGGAACCATACAAAGTATCGCTCAAATATTCCGGTTCGTTTCCAATATACCAGCGGCTAGCTGCCAGTGAACCGCTTCCAGAGAATGTTGAGTTTACGATTGCAGCCTGGTCGTAATATGTTGTGCTTGATTTTCCTGTTGCACGGCGGGCATAGTAAGCGGTAACACCACTGTCTACCGTAACAGTTGAATTCAAGAGGACGTAGCCTTTACCTATAGATGTTCCGCTTGTTGAGCCGACTCGTGTTTCAAAAAGATAGGCGGCAGTTGCACTCGTGTTCAGACATTCGATAGCGCAGTTTTCAAACAGAGCAACAGAGCTGGTACCCCACATAAAGTCAACATCACCGGCAACATAAGAGCCGTAGAACCAGACCTTATCACCAGCTGTTAGAATGGTATCCTGCAGGCTTACAAATGAAGAATTATAGGCATTTACATAGCCTGTTGAGCAGGCATAATACAAGGTTTCAGCCTGGTAGCTTCCGTTTGAAGTATACGAGCCATCCGCAGTATACGAAGTTGTACGCTGGGTAAGATTTTTGAGCGTTACATTTTCAAATGTTAAATCGCCGCTGCCCTTAAAGTAGAACGACGGACGTGTGTGCGTTGAGTTATTCATGTACACATTGTTTACATACTCAATAACAACATCGCTTCCGTAGGTTGCGGTACCCTGACCTTTTAAGATGATGTGTGCGCCCTTACCCTGAACAGAAATCAGCTCATAGTACGGCGTTCCAGTTGCGGCAATGTCAATTTCGTATGTGCCGCTAGACTTGCTGGCAGCTGCGAACAAAGCTCCGTAAACCGAGAAGAAGTCTGCGCTGTTATTGGTTGTGGCGTTGCTGACTGTCATTGTGGCGGCGGCAGAGGCGGCTGCTTTTGTGGTAAAACTCCAGTCGGTTGTTCCGTCTTCAAATAAAAATCCGTCGTATGAAGAAGGAATGTTAATTATATCACTTACATCAACTGTATAGGTGGTTAACCCCTGAAGAACGGTTGCACTTGTAGTACCATTGTAATGCGGCTGAATGTAAACAGAATTTCCGTCTGTACGAACCTGCTGCTGGTTTCCTACATTTACAGTGTAGCCGCTCTGTGTACTCTGAGATTCGTCGGCTGTTGTAGAATTAACAGTTATCGTATCTACAGTAGAACTTGAATCAGAAATCGTAACTGCAGTACCAGAAACTAAAGAAGGTTCACTTTCAAATGTTAAAACTAGCTGTGTATCAGTAAAGACATCTGTTGCACCCTGTTCCGGATAAAGAACTGGTACAAGGTAATTAAGAGCTGCTGAAGATGAAGAAGATGAAACAGTCTTTGAAGTTGCCTGTCCTCCAAAATAAACAG
>NZ_JAZOUG010000057.1:0-4816 GCF_045657965.1 Treponema sp.
TATCATCCGGGAGTTAATGAAGTGTTTTGACTTTAAGAGTTCATATCCGTTCTGGCTGATATGCGGTAAATTTCCCTACGGTGGCTGGACTGAAACAGACGATAAACCTCTTGAATATATACTTAAGTATAGTAAGAAATATGCATTCATCTTTAAGTGCTGCATTTACGGGCTGGACCTTAAGAAGGGAATGCCGATGCCGGCGGTACAGGTTAGTAAATGCCTTAAGACTGTAAATGCCATAGCTGATAACGGGCGTATACTTTCAGCTGACTATATAGAATTTTATTGTAATTCCGTTGATATCAACGTTATTGCTTATGAATATGATATGGCTGCCATAAGCTGCACGGATGTACGGTACTCAAGGCAGGACTATCTTCCCAGATGGTTTACGGATTATGTCTTTCAGTGCTTTAAAGAAAAGGAAGAAACAGATAAGGATAAGGATCCGGTTAATTACTCAATTCGCAAAGCGAAAGTAAATTCACTATATGGAATGTGCGCCCAGAAGCCGGTTAAGGACGATATTGTGCAGAACTATGAAGACGGAACCTATGACACTATTGAAATGGATCCGGACGAAAGTTATCGATATATGAAAGAGAAATATGAAGAGTGGTGCGGACAATACCAGAATGTCATGCTTTATACAACCGGCATATGGACTACCAGCTACGCACAAAAGGCTCTTTTTGAGTTGGGCCGGTGCTGTAAGACCTGGGTATATTCCGACACTGACAGTATTTACGGCTACGGCTGGGATGTTGAAAAGATTGAACGATATAATACCAAAGTTAAAAATATGCTTAAAGCCCGCGGTTATGGTGCTGTTATAAATGCCAAAGGTAAAGAGTCATGGCTTGGTATAGCAGATCTTGACAAGGACGGAATAAAGGAATTTGTCACGCTGGGAGCTAAGCGTTATGCATACCGGGATTCAAAGGGTGAACTTAAAATCACAGTCGCCGGAGTTCCGAAGAAGGGCGCTGCATGTCTTAAAGATAATATCGAAAATTTCAAAGTCGGCACAATATTCTCCGGCAGCGTAACCGGAAAGAAGATGCATTCATATATCATTGCCAAAGATATTTATAAAAATGAGTATGGTGATGAAATAGGCGACTGTATTGACCTTAACCCTTGTGATTACCTGCTGGATTCAACAGACAGATTCACGGAAGAAGACTTTAATGCATTATTTAATGAAGAAATTATTGAAGAGGTAGACGTTTATGCTTTTGGAGCAGATGACTAAAGAACAGCTTTCTGAAGATATCCGGGACGGATATTATCACTTTCAGGAAGATCTGGAGAAGCAGCCGGATGCATGGCTTTATGTTGCATGGAGCCTTCGAGGTCCGGGTAAAACATATAGCGCTTTATGGTATATGGTAAGAAATAAGATACCGTTTATCTATATGCGACGAACAAATATTGATGTAAAGAACTTATGCAGCCCACTAAACGATTTTGAGCAGTCGCCTTTTAAACCTATAAACCGCGATAAAGGAACACAAATTTATCCGGTGCTGGCGTCTGAAGGAATGGGTGGTTTTTATGAATTTAATTCTGAAGGAGAACCGGAAGGACCACAGCTGGGCAAGATTGTATCTTTTGCCAAGTTTGCTGACACTAAGTCGATTGATATGTCAGAATATGACTTTATCATAATGGATGAGTTCATTCCCTTGCGCGGCCAGATAGTAAAGAAGGCTGAAGGCGATATGCTGCTTACTATTTATATGACCGCCAGACGTGACAGAACCAAAAGAGGAAGAAAAGACCTGAAGCTTGTGCTTTTCGGAAACGGCTCAGAGATTGCAACACCTATTACTGCAGGTCTATCCTTAATTGATGATCTTGCGGAAATGAACAGCCGGAAAACTCTTTACTACTATGAAGAAGAACGCATGATATCTTACCACCACGTAACAGCCGGAGAATATCCAATGGCTAAGATTGAAGATGATGCCGGTATTATGAAAGCAATGAAGGGCACTGCATGGGCCGCCACAGAACTTGAAGGCGAGTTTGGTTATAATGACTTTTCAAACGTGCTTGATATGTCAATTAAGGGCATGCGGCCATATTTAAAACTTAAATATCATAAGACTCAGACTGCTTATATCTATTACCGGGAATATGACGGAGTGTATTACATGACAACTTCCGGCACTAACCAGAAGGTAAAAGTTTACGACCTGAACCGGGAAAACGAACAAAAGCGGTTCTGGATAGAGCAGGGTGTTGATCTTCGAATTGCCTGCATTGAAGACAGGATGAAATTCAAGAAATATTCCATGTATGATTTAATAGTGAACTACAAAAGATACTTTACTATTTGAATTGTGCATGATATATTTAACTTGCAAGCGGTGCGCCGTTTGCAGTCTGAAATCAACTACTGACGGCGCCGGAGTAATTCAGCGCACTCCGGCAGTCTTCAGTGGTAAGAATTATGAGCGCAGCATAAGCTGCAGAAAGGTGATTATTTATTATGAAAAAGAGTACAGACACAAAAGAAACTAAGAAGTTTGAAGTAAAAGTTAAGAGAGCCAAAGCATTTTCCGATACCAGAACAGGCTTCTCCATGGAAGTAAATGGCATTGATATCAATGACTGTGTTTATATCGAATGGAAAGACGGCGACTTCATAAGCTTTCCTTCTTATAAGGATAAGAACGGAGCCAAGGACGAAAAAGGCCGCGATAAGTATTGGAACTATGCATGGTTCCCTATTTCAAAAGAACTTCTGGCAGATATTAAGAAGCAGATTGAGGCACTTCTGTGAACCGATAATGATGGTTTTGTGAATGCCCCGTGGGAGCTTCAGAAGGAACTGGAATAATGGAATTTAAAGATATTCTGGATGCGATAAGCACAACCGGCTTCCCAATAGCCGTAACAATTTACTTACTCATTGAGCGTAACGGCACAATGAATAAATTCACGCAGGCGCTGACTGAACTTACCCAGAGTGTGAATATACTCGTTGAGTATGTAAAAGGTAAGAACTCAAAAGATGACTAAAATCGTTTTCGATTTTGATCATAATTGTAAATTCCTTCTGTCTTAAGGGCTGAGCAATCAGCCCTTATTTCAGATTGATTTGTACTACACTTGTAGAAAGGAGAAACAAATGAACGTTTACTTTTACAAGAATTTCAAGAAAAGAACCAATTCAACAAAACAGCCGGCTGTTAATTCTCATGATAGAATCATTGACTGTCAGCTGAAAGAGAACTGCAGCATAGAAAATCCTATACTCAGGATCACAACCGGAAGTGCTACTGCAGGATGGCAGGATACTTTAAACTATGCCTATATTCCTTCATGGGGCAGATATTATAAAGTTGAAGACGGAGTTTATGCCGGCGGTAATATATGGGAAGTTCATCTTGTAGATGATGCAGCGGCAAGTAATAAGGCGAACATACTTCAGTGCAATGCATTTATTGAATATTCAGGACTTTCCGGTGAAGTATATGTTCCTGATCAGAGAATGACAATGCGCGGCAATGCAACCATGGCCGGCAGCTCTACGACTACAATGACGAGTTTGTTCGATTCTGATCTGCACTATTATGTGACAGTCATAAATGACTATGGTGCAGATTGCTGCTATGAGTTCGACAGAGCCACTTTTGAACTTGTATGCAATAGAATCTATTCTGTAGATCCTAACGTGCAAGCAGCTATCGAAAGGCAGGTAGGAAGTGTATTTGAATCTATCACTTCAGTTACTGCGATGCCTTTTAGTTTAAAAGCTCATAAAACAGCATACACGGATGGTTATGTTTCAAGCTTTGCTTTCCGTATAGGTGATAATTATATCTATGATGCAAACCAGAACTTCATAAATGGTTCAATCTGGCATCCTTTACCACCTGATAATAATCAGGTATGTGACTATTGCTATAGCACAGATGTAAATGTATCAATTCCATGGGATGCTAACATCAGTGACTTCCGGAATCTGGCACCTTATACGGAGTTTTATTTATGGCTGCCATTTTATGGTGAACTTGAAATTCCTGCCAGATACCTTGTAAGCGCTTCACAGCTTGTTGTTAGATGTGTATTCTCTGTACGTGATGGTACTGTCACATACCATTTAATGTGTAACGGCAGGACCTTCGGAACGCATACGGCAGTGATCGCGCAGGAACTTGCAATTGCTCAGGTAATAGGCAACCAGATCGGACAGATGAAGGCAGGCCTTAACATGGCCCAGGGTGTTATATCATCACTTGCTTCCGGCAATGTAATATCCGGCATTGTTGGAACTGCCGGAAGTATTACAAACGGCCTTTTCAATCTTGGTATTGCCGGACTTGAAAAGAATGTGCAGACACTTGGAAATACTACCGGTATGTCAATGAAATATCTGCCGCGAGATATCACATTGCATAGATTTTACTATCCGCCTGTTACTACTCCAAGCAATTACAAGGCTATCATGGGAGCGCCTTACATGCGCGTTGACACTCTTTCAAATCATTCAGGATATTTTGTTAAGTGCAATTCTGCAAGCGTTGAATTGAGCCATTATGCAGGCGAAACCGAAACAATTAACAACATGCTTAATTCTGGCATATACTTAGAGTAATTTACCTGACAAGGTTTTTCACTACCCTCGTAAAGCCCCGGTCAACTCTGGCCGGGGTTTTGCTATGCTACGGCATGATGTAGCGCGAGGTGCCGTTGATTAGCCAGGGCAAGAGCAAGGCGGTGGCCACCGGTCAGAGCGAGGTGTGACGCGCGGTGGCCGGACCGGGGAAAGTCAAAAAAGTGATACCCCTTAAACAACTTT
>NZ_JAZOUG010000058.1:0-5286 GCF_045657965.1 Treponema sp.
GATCCGACTTTAATTTCTTTACAATCAACTCTATTGAATTTTTTATCAGTCATTCGATTTTCCCCTTTTTTATAATTTAGCTCATTATAATTCAACTATTCTGTTTTTCCAAGTCCATAATAAAAGCAAAAATAGTTGCAATTGCAGAATAAGTTTCTTCAGGTATAAAACTTCCAACGTTTTGAAGAGAAAGTACATTCGCCATTTCCGCATTTTCGACAACAGGAATATCATTTTCATCAGCAATTTTTACAAGCCGTTCTGCAACGCTTCCTTTTGCTTTAGCAGAAATATACGGTGCTTCAGCCCATTCAGGATACCGGAGAGCTACAGCAGAAAAAATCTCATCTTTCATTTTATATTACCCCCTGTATCTGATTAAAAATTTCATCTTCAGAGCAAAAACCGCACAAAGAATTAAAATCAACCTGTTCAACATTAATTATGCGGTTAAAATTTGAAAAAAACATATTTTCAAGCAGATTCTTTTTTGAAATAGAAGAAGCATATTTTACAGATGAAAGTTGATTTTTTTCAAAAGCAAGCATAAATTTATGGTAATTTACTGAGTTTTTTATATCAATTACCGCTTTCTGAAGATTTTTTAATTCTGAATCAAATAAAAGACGAATATTTCCAACATAATTTTTAAAATTCCATTCAAAAGGGAGCAGAATCCAATGATTTAATGGCGTATTTTCTTTATTTTTATAAAGCACAGTATTAAAAGCCGAAAGTATTCCTATTTTATGAGAAAGTGAAGCCGAATCAACAGACTCGAAGTAGCTTTTTAAATTTTTAACAAAATTTACAGAAATTTTATCATTAAAAAACAAATTATCTTCATTATCATCATGGTTATGCTGCTGCTTATTATTCTGTTCATCCCGTTTTCCATTTTCTAAAAGAGCAGAAACCCACTCATCATTTAAAGCAAGTCCTTTTTCTTCAAAAAGAAACGAAAACTGTGCTTTTTCATGATTTACAGTTCCATTTTTTTTAGCATAATTTAGAGCTTTTTTTGCTGATTCCACATCAATTTTAATTCCAAGCTGCTGCATAAACTGTAAGATTTTAAAGGAGTCTGAATCAGGTTCAAATCCAAGTGCCAAAAGAAAATTTTGTAACTGCACAGGAATTTTCTGATTTTGCAGTGAAAATTTTTGTAAAATCTCTCCGGTATTTTTAGAATCAGAAACAATAGAAAGAAAAAGCTGATTATCTGACATACGTACCTGTGCCTGAAAGACCTGCCCTTTTTGAAGCGGTACTTGAGAACGGACTTCAATCATCTGTCCGGCAAGAGAAACTGTATAATAACCATTTCCATTCTGAGAAAGAACACGACCTGCAACAACCGAGCCATCCCGTAAAACAGCATTTGATTGAAGAGTTTGAGGAAGCTGATTTTTTATAATTTGAACTGAACTTGTCATAAACAAAAAAAATCTCCCGCACAGGCGAGAGATTTATATCAGACAGTAAGCTTAGTTTGAAGCACCTGCGTGTTCTGCAGCTTCTTCTGCTTTAACTTCTGCTTTAAGAGCAGCTTCTTTTTCTGCAGCTGCTTTAGAAAGGTCGCGTGACCATTTGAGGTATTCAACAGCCGGCTGACCGATGAGTTCCTTAACTTTAGCTGCCTTACCAATCTTGTCGCGTACATAATAGAGCTTAGAGCGGCGAACTTTGCCTGGGCGAACGATTTCAACATTTACAACGCGTGGGCTGTAAACTGGGAAAACGCGCTCAACACCAACACCGTAAGAAATCTTGCGGACTGTGAATGTTTTGCGAACACCTTCATTTTTGATAGCGATTACAAGACCTTCAAAAATCTGAATACGTTTTGTTTTACCTTCGATGATTTCGAAGTGAACTTTAACAGTGTCACCAACGCGGAAATTCAAAGAAGTTTCGTCTTTCTGCTGTTCTTCAATAGTCTTAATAAGATCCATTGTTATTTTCTCCTGTTTTTTCTGCGGTCATGCTTGTTAAAATGCATTTCCGTCAGTTCCTCAATCATTTTTTCAGCTTCTGTAGTGAGCAGTCCCTGAACACGAGCGGAGGCGATTAAATCCGGCCTGTTTGCAAGTGTTTTTTGAAGACGCTTTTTCAGCCGCCACTTCCGGATTTCTTCATGGTTGCCGCTTGTTAAAACAGGTGGCACTTCCAAGTCCTTATACACAGCCGGGTGAGTGTACTGAGGATATTCCAAAAGTCCGTCAGAATAACTTTCTTCGTCTAAGCTTTCGGGAGTGATTACGTTTTCGACTAAGCGGTACACTGAATCAACAATGACCGTTGCCGCAAGTTCACCACTCGACATTACATAGTCTCCAATGGAGATTTCGTCATCGACATACAAATCAATGATTCGCTGGTCGATTCCTTCGTAACGCCCGCAGACTAAGACAATTTCGTCTTTCTGACTAAGTTCCTGCGCTTTTTTTTGAGTGAAAGGCTTTCCTGAAGGCGTGACATAAATCACATGCTTTTTGCAGGCCTTTACGCTGTCTAAAGCGCGCCCGAGAGGTTCTGCCATCAAAAGTTGACCGGCACCGCCTCCGTACGGTTTGTCATCACAAGTCTTGTGTTTATCAAAGGCAAAATCCCTGATATTCACTAAATCGTAGGCAATAATTCCCTTTTCAACCGCTTTCGCCATGATTGAGGCTTCAAAAAAAGCGCGCGGAATCTCAGGAAATAAGGTCAGCACTGTAAATTTCATGGAATTACTCCAGAATCCAGAGGTGCATCAACTGGATTATCTTGTTTTTAACGTCAACCTTTCCAATGAACTGATCCTTTAGCGGTACATAGACCGTGCGGATTTTTCCATTTGAATCGAATTTGACATCGCTACTAAGACAATCACAATCCTCGGCCAGGAGAACTTCTAACAGGTTCCCAGAACCGCCTTCCATTACGTCTGTGATTGTACCCACCTTTATGGGCGCAGATTTATCTGCCAATCCGTCTTTACCCTTGTAAACAAGAGCACATTTTTTTAAGTCTTCGATATACCACTCGTTCTTACCGAGCGGACAAGCGTTCTCGCGCGGAACTACGATTTCCCATTTACTGTACTTCTGCACAGCCTCTGGATTGTCGATTCCTGCAAGTTTCAGATACAAGTCACGGCCGCCGACTTCTGCATATTCAACAGAAAAAGTTTTGCTTTCTCCTGTTCTGCCGTTTCTCAAAGCAACTTCTTTCATTGAAGCGAAATGTTCGTATTCACCGGAAGTGCTTTCTACTTTAAATTCGCCCGAAATGCCGTGTGAGCCGCGAACGAAGCCAACGATAAAAACGTCGTTTTGATTAGATTGTTCCACAGTCAATTAGTCCAGTATGTCGAGGCTGTAATGCTTGCCATCTTTACTGGCTGATGCACTCAATACTGTGCGCAACGCTTTAGCAATCCGGCCATATTTGCCGATTACCTTACCAATGTCACCCTGGGCTACACGAAGTTCCAGAACAGGACCACGTTCGCCTTCGGTTTCATTTACCGAGACTGCACTGGGATCATCGACCAATGATTTTGCAATGTATTCAATCAGGTCTTTTTCCATTCCCCGTTACTCCCGTTAAATTATTTGTTAAGGCCGTTCTTGCTAAGGATTTTTTTGACTGTTTCTGTTGGCTGAGCACCAACTCCAATCCAATACTTTGCACGCTCCATATCAACAGTTACCTGGCTGCCTTCTTTCTGAGTAACAGGCTGGTAAGTGCCGATTTCTTCGATAGTAACACCATCGCGTGGTTTGCGTGAATCCTGAACAACGATTCGGTAGCAAGGTCTTTTTGCTGCACCGAATTTCTTGAGTCTGATTTTGACCACTTTATTCCTCCATAATTAGAATAATGAAATAATAATATATCTTTTTTTATAAGAATAATCAATATTACGGTGGTTAAATCTCAAAAAGTAATATTTTTTTTCTTTAAAAGATTGAATTGACATGTTATAATATCTTACAGTGTTTTTGTAAGGAGAAACAAAAAAATGTTGAAATCCCTGAAAGTTAAATTTATTGCCGGCTTTGCCACCTTTATACTGGTATCTCTTGCAGTCGTTTCAGTAATAGCAAGTTTTAGTATTATAAAAACAGCTGAAGAATTTGCTTCAATGCAGGGCATTCCTGTCGTTGAAAAGGTTTCAAGCTATATAGACGGCGACAAATTTGAAAATCTTGCAAATACACTTGATGAAAATGACGAATGGGCAGAAGAGACACGGGAATGGATGCTTAATATTGCTCAGTCAGTAGGCTGTGCATATCTTTTTACAATGGCTCCTGTTTCGGGTACAACATTCCGTTACATAATTGACGGCAGCTGCGAACCAACTGATGAAGAGAATTATTCTCCAATCGGTACTGAAGAAGATATTTCTTCATGGGAAGATGCCCCTTTAATCACAATGAAAACCGGAGAACTTTTATCTTCAGGAATGGTTTTTCAGGAAGGATGGGGCTGGACAGTTTCTACATACAAGGCAATCAAAAATTCACGCGGAACAATCGTAGGTTTTATAGGCTGTGATTTTGACATCACATTCATTATCAAAACGATTCAGGCCAGAGTAACATTAATCGGCGGAATCGGTATCGCACTTTTAATTCTCGGTGCTGTCGTCCTTTACTTCTTCTCAAACCTGATTTTTGGTTCAATGAAGACGATTTCTGATGCAATGAAACAAATTTCAGATGGAACTGCTGATTTAACACAAAGAATTCCGGAAAAAGGCGATAATGAACTTACCGATTTGGCACGAAACTGCAATAAAGTAATTCAGAGCATGACAAATCTTGTGGGAACTTTACAGGAAGAAACGAACGTTCTTACAGAAACAGGTTCAAGGCTTACTGAACGCATGTCCGGCTCATTTACGCAGATTTCTAGTGCAGCCGACGGTGTACAGAATATGAACGCTCAGATTCAGTCACAGGCAGAAAAAGTCGAAATTATTTCAGGAAATATCAGCTCTGTAGAAAATGAAATTTCAAAACTTGATGAGCGAATTAACGAACAGGCAGGAGCTATTTCTGAAAGTTCAAGTGCCATTGAACAGATTTCGCAGAATATCCGTTCTGTAAGCAAAAATGTTGAAACTATCACCGAAGAATATGAGATTCTTACTGAAGAAGCACATAATGGTTCTAAATTACAGGAAGAAGTTTCAAACCAGATTGAAGAGATTTCAAAACAGTCAGAAAACCTTAACGAAGCCAATCAGGCAATCGCCGCAATCGCAGAACAGACTAACCTTCTTGCAATGAA
>NZ_JAZOUG010000059.1:0-10574 GCF_045657965.1 Treponema sp.
TCCTTTTGGAGAAAATGCAAAAAAAAGGCTGATTCAGTATCTTGAAGAAGTCAGACCAAACCTTGTAGGAAATAAAATCGTAGGCGAAGTCTTTGTAAATTATAAAGGCGAGCCTATGAGCAGAAAAGGAATCTGGAAAAATTTTAAAGCTCTGGAAATTAAAGCCGGAGTTCATGCCAAAGTTCATACACTCCGTCATTCTTTTGCGACGCATTTACTGGCAGGCGGAATGGATTTAAGAAGTGTACAGGAACTTTTAGGTCATTCTGATCTGGCAACAACGACAATATACACGCACGTTGATGATAAGCAGCTGCGTGAAGGTCATAAGGAATATTTTCCCGGTCATAAAAAAGGAGGGCAAAATGAAAAAACGTTATAAATCATTTCTTGCAGTAACATTCACAATGATTACACTTTGCGGCTGTACAAAATCAAACAAAACCATTGTGAGAATGCAGAAACTTGAAGAAGGTATTGAAAAAACTCCCACAACAGAAGCAGAACTTAAAGAAGCAATTTCAAAATATGAAAACAGAATTGCAGATATGCAGCTTGCAACTGGTCAAGTCGGAATCTGGTATAAAATGCTTGCAGTCAGATATCTTGATGCCCAGATGTACGGTGAAGCGCTAAAATGCCTACAGAAAGCAATTCAAATCTATCCTGAAAATCAAAATTTATTTTATTATACAGGCCTTTGTGCCGGCTATATGGCAAAAGCAAGTCTTGATTTTACAGCAGCCGGAAACTCTTCAACTGCAGAAAAGTATAATTACTTAAAACTTGCAGAAAGTGCATATCTTCGTGCAGTTGAAATTGAACCAAAATATGGACGGGCTCTGTATGGGCTTGGAATTCTTTATGTTTTTGAACTTGATATGAGTGAAAAAGCGATTCCTCATCTTGAAAAACTTTTATCTTTTGACACCAGAAACTTTGATGCAATGTTTGTTCTTGCACGTGCTTATTATACAACCGGCGATTATGACAGGGCTGCATCTCTGTATGATAAAATTGCCTCTCAGACAAAATCTGATGCAAAAAAACAGGAAGCTCTTGCAAATAAAAAAATTGTGCTTGACGCATCCTATACTAAATAGTTATGTTTAGGAAATGAAAGAATTTTTATCGCGTCTGCTGGCTGCGGACGCGAATTTCCTGACATTCCGTGAAAAAGTTCTCTTCCTTAAATATCTTAAAGATTCAACAGCTCATTTTACTTCTTATACCCAGTTTTCAGATTTTATATCATCTTTAACAGCCGATTCGATTTCTTTTTGCGTAAAACGTGTATTTAAACGTGTTAAATGGAATGGAATTGATGCGTTGAAAAAAATTAAACTTTCAGCAGCCATTTTGGAAAAATTTAAAATAAATTACACCTGCTATGATTTTAGTGATTATCCTGCAATGCTGCGTGAAATGAAAGATCCGCCTTTTATGCTTTTTTACAGGGGAAATCTATCAATTTTAAACAAAAAATGTGTTTCAGTTGTAGGAACCCGTCGTGCAGCTTCCGGTGCTGTAAGGGCTGCTGCTGATTTTTCTAAAGAAGCCTGTGATTCAGGATTTTGCGTTGTTTCAGGGCTTGCTTTTGGAATTGATGCTGCTTCTCATAAAGGAGCACTTCTTTCATCAACTCCTGCAACCTGTGCCGTTCTTCCAAGCGGAATTGATACAATAACACCTCAGTCTCATACGCGTCTGGCTTTGAAAATTTTAGAAACAGGCGGCTTAATTATATCAGAATATTTACCCGGAACTCCTAGCGTACAGTTCAGGTATGTACAGCGAAACCGGATTGTTGCTGCTCTTTCAGCAGGCACTGTTGTAATTCAGGCTCCATGCGGCAGCGGTGCAATGATTACTGCAGGACTTGCATTAGACTATAATCGTGAAATTTTTTTTCATAATGAGTGTTTTTCTTCTCAAGCTACTAGCATAAATCAGATTTCAGAATTACAATGGAAGAAACTTGCACAAAATGGCAAAAAAGTAGAATATAAGCTGAATGATTCACCGCAATCCTATGTAAAAGACGGGGCGGCATTAATCTCAAATTTCAGTGAATACAAGGAAAAGATGTATGGCTAAGGCAAAAGAAACTGCTTCAAAAAAATCCCCAAAAGAATCTACACTTGTAATAGTGGAATCTCCAGCAAAGGCAAGTACAATCGAAAAATATTTAGGCCCTGGTTACACTGTAAAAGCTTCTATGGGGCATTTGATTGATCTGCCTAAATCGCGCATGGCTGTAAATGTCGAAGACAACTTTCAGCCGGAATACATTACTGTGCGCGGCCGTGCCAAACTTTTAAAAGAACTTCAAAGAGATGCAAAAAAGTCAGACCATGTACTGCTTGCTTCCGATAACGACCGTGAAGGAGAAGCAATCGCATGGCATTTAAATAACGCCCTTAAAGATAAAACTGAAGCTGACATCAAACGAATCGTTTTTAACGAAATTACTCCAAATGCAATCAAAGAAGCCGTTCTTCATCCTGGCGAAATAGTAGAAAGCAAAGTAAATGCCCAGAAAGCACGCCGAGTTCTTGACCGACTTGTAGGCTACAACTTAAGTCCTATTTTGTGGGAAAAGGTCAAGAACGGTTTGAGTGCAGGCCGTGTTCAGTCGGTTGCACTGCGCTTAATCTGTGAGCGCGAAAAAGAAGTCGAAGATTTTATCCCTGAAGAATACTGGACACTTGAAGCAGATTTCCAGAAGGGTAAAACAAAATTTACTGCACAGCTTGCAAAATACAAAGGCGAAAATCCTGAACTTAAAAGCGAAAAAGCCGTTAACGAAATTATAGACGAAATCAAAAACTCAGAATGTAAAGTTTCTGATGTAAAAGTTACCGAAAAAACTGTCCGTCCTAAGGCTCCTTTTACTACTTCAAAAATGCAGCAGGCAGCCGCAAACCGCTTAGGATTTACTTCGCGCAAAACAATGCAGATTGCCCAGCAGCTTTATGAAGGTATTCAGATGGGCGAAAACCGTGTAGGTCTTATCACTTACATGCGAACTGACTCTGTACGAATTGCTCAGAGTGCCTTAGATGAAGTCCGCGAATGGATTTCAAAAGAATATCCTGAAAATCTTCCGGAAGAGGCACTTCACTATGCTGTCGGTAAAAGTGCCCAGGATGCCCATGAATGTATCCGTCCGACCTACGCAAAATACACTCCTGACTACGTAAAAGATTTCCTTACTCGAGACCAGCTGCGTCTTTATACAATTATCTGGGAGCGTTTTGTTTCCTGCCAGATGACAAACGCAAAAACTGCTACAACTTCAGTCGAAATCTTAGCAGGAGATGCTCTTTTCCGTGTAAGTGCTTCTAAACTTGTCGAAAAAGGTTTTTATTCTGTAATCAAGCTGCTTTCTTCAAAAGAAGAAGTTACAGGAAACCTTCCTTCACTCAAAAAAGACGAAGTTCTTGAATCAAGCCACTCGTTCTATCCAGAGCAGCACTTTACTCAGGGACCGGCACGGTATTCAGATGCTTCAATCGTACGCACCCTCGAAGAAAAGGGAATCGGTCGTCCTTCAACTTACGCACCGATTATTTCAGTCCTTCTTGACCGCTACTACGTTACACGAAACAACAAGCAGCTCATGCCGACAATGCTCGGAAAAATGATCTGTAAAATCCTTGTTGAAGCTTTCCCTGACGTCATTAACGAGCACTTTACTGCCGATGTCGAAAATACCCTCGATGAAGTCGAAAACGACAAAATTGTCTGGAACAACATGATCCGCGATTTCTACGGTCCTTTCAAAAAGCGCTGTGAAGAAGTTGAAACTTCAGTCGAAAGCATAAAAGGCTTCCTTGACGAACCAACCGATAAAATCTGCGAAAAATGTGGCAAAACAATGACCAAAAAGCTCGGCCGGTTCGGATATTTCCTTGCATGTTCTGGATTCCCGGAGTGCCACAATACAAAATCAATTCCGCTTGCAAAATGTCCTAAAGAAGGCTGCGACGGCGAAATCGTTGCCAGAAAAACAAAGGGCAGGGGTAAAGAATTCTACGGCTGTACAAATTATCCGAAGTGCGATTTTATTTCTCACTTTAAACCTCTCGATAATCAGTACTGCCCTAAATGCGGCTGGTTCTTAGTCGAAAAATTCGACAAAAAGAACGGAAATTACAAGTCTTGTATTAATCCTGACTGTGACTATCTGCACTCAGCAGAAGAAAGTGCCGATAATTAAGGCATGACTGTTTCTGAATCAATCGAGGAATATCTTTCATATATAGAATCTGTCCGAACGCTTTCAGCAAATACGCTCACAGCGTGCAGAAACGATTTGTCTCAGTTTTCTCAGATGCCTTTTATAGGCATTGAGCGTAATATTTCTGACATTCAGCTTGAAGATTTAAAGCAGTGCGTTGGTTTTCTTTCCAAAAAAAAGCGCTCTGCAGCTTCGATTAACCGTTTTATTTCTTCTGTCCGCTCCCTTTTTGCATACTGCCGCAAATTCGGTCATCTTAAAGTAAATGTTGCCCTTGAATTAAAGACAATTAAAAATCCGAAAAAACTTCCGCGCTTTATGACGGGAGCTGAAGTTGATAAAATCTGCCGTGAACCGGAAACAAACGAGCTTTTGTGGGAAAAGCGCGATAAGGCTGTTTTTGAAATGCTTTATTCTTCTGGATGTCGTGCTTCAGAATTAGTTTCGCTTACATTCGAAGATTTTAACGGAGACTTTTCTTCGGCCATTGTTACAGGTAAGGGCAGTAAAGACAGACGTGTTTATTTTGAAACAGACGCACAGAATGCATTGAAAGCTTATCTTGAAGACCGCAAAAAACGCTTTGGAGAACAAGACAAAGAGCCTCACATTTTTGTAAATCAGCGGGGAGGAGCTCTTACTACAGGCGGTTTAAGGCTTATAATTTCGCGATATTCCGGAAGTGAAGGCACAAAGCATCACGTATCTCCTCACGCTTTCCGACATACATTTGCAACTGCAATGATTACAAACGGAGCTGATGTACGCCTTGTACAGGAACTTTTGGGGCATTCAAGCATTTCTACCACCCAGCGCTATACTCACATCAGTACCGAAAAAATGATTGAAATGTACAATAAGGCTCATCCTCACGGCGGAAACGGCCGTTAATTTTCTGCTTGCCGACAGTCTTTATTTTCATTATCTTTAATACATGGAAAAGGTTGAAATCAGAAGCACTACTGTTATTGCTGTAAAACGGAACGGTAAGGTTGCTATGGCAGGTGACGGTCAGGTCACTTTAGGAAATACTGTCTGCAAAGGAAATGCACGGAAGGTACGCAAAATCTACAACGGCAAAATTTTAACAGGTTTTGCAGGAAGCGTAGCCGATGCTTTTACACTGCTTGATAAATTCGAAGAAAAAGTAAAGGAATTTAACGGGGATTTAACCCGCAGTGCTGTTGAACTTGCAAAAATGTGGCGTACCGAAAAAATGTATCAGAAACTTGAAGCCATGCTTATTGTTGCTGATTCAAGCAAAATCCTTTTGATTTCTGGTGACGGAAATGTAATCGAGCCTGAAAATGACGTGCTTGCAATCGGTTCCGGCGGAAATTACGCATATTCAGCAGCCCTTGCTTATCTTGATTCAAGCGGTTTAAGCGCAAAAGAAATCGCCGAGCGCAGTTTAAAAATCGCCGGCAGCATTTGTATTTACACAAACAATAATATTACAGTAGAAGAGCTTTAAGGAAAAAAAAATATGTCTATCGAAGGACTTACACCGAAACAGATTGTTGAAAAACTTGATGCCTACATTATCGGGCAGGAAAAGGCAAAAAAAGCCGTTGCCGTTGCTTTGCGAAACAGAATCCGACGTATTCATCTTTCTGATGATATCCGCGATGAAGTTGCACCAAAAAATATTCTCATGATTGGACCTACCGGCGTCGGTAAAACAGAAATTGCCCGCCGTCTTGCAAAACTTGTAAATGCTCCTTTTATCAAAGTTGAAGCTACAAAATACACTGAAGTAGGCTATGTCGGTCGTGACGTTGAATCAATGGTGCGCGATTTGATGGCCGTAGGCTTCAATAATGTAAAAAAAGAAGTAGAAGATTCAATGCGAGAGGCATGTGC
Source organism: Treponema sp. (assembly GCF_045657965.1). GTDB lineage: Bacteria > Spirochaetota > Spirochaetia > Treponematales > Treponemataceae > Treponema_D. The sequence continues at coordinate 6,107 of NZ_JAZOUG010000059.1, forward strand.
TCCAAAAGTTGAAGAAAAGCTTTTAGATCTGCTTTTGCCTGGAAGCGATGAAAAAGCTAAAAAATCTAAAGACGAGGAAAAGCCGGAAGAAAGCACTGCTGTAGCTGTTCCGAATACAGATAATTCAACCCGCGAAAAATTCCGCACAATGCTGCGTGAAGGAAAACTTGAAGAGCGCGAAGTTGAAGTTACTGTGAAAAGGCAGAACAATATGCCTAGCATGGAAATTATTGCAGGCGGTTCAATGGACGATCTTCAGAGCGGTATGATGGAAATCCAGAATATGCTTTCAGGCCGCAATCACAAAAAAAAGACTGTCTCAATCCGTGAAGCACGCAAGATTCTTACAGAAGAAGTTCTTGACTCAATGATTGATGCCGATAAAGTTGCTGACAAGGCAAAAGAGCGGGTAGAGCAGAGCGGAATTATCTTCATTGACGAAATCGATAAAATCGCCACAAAGAACGCAAATTCCAGCGGTCAGGTAAGCCGCGAGGGCGTTCAGCGCGATATTCTTCCGATTGTTGAAGGCTCAAAAGTCAACACAAAATTCGGTGTTGTTGATACAACCCACATTCTTTTTATTGCAGCCGGTGCTTTCAGTCTGGCAGCTCCGAGCGATTTGATTCCTGAACTTCAGGGACGTTTCCCTCTCCGTGTTGAACTTGAATCTCTTTCAAAAGAAGACTTTAAGCGCATCCTTACTGAACCGAAAAATGCACTTACAAAACAGTATTCAGCCCTTCTTTCAACAGAGGGCGTAAACATCGTCTTTACGGAAAATTCAATTGACCGCATGAGCGAACTTGCCGAAGAACTCAATTCCCGAAGCGAGAACATAGGCGCTCGCCGACTTCACACAATTATGGAAAAGGTTCTCGAGGAAATCAGCTTTGATGCAGACGAGCATGCTGGTGAAACAATCAATGTAGATTCTACCTATGTTGATTCAAAGCTCACCGGTGTCGTTCAGGATCAGGATTTGAGCCGTTACATTCTGTAGTTTTAAAACTTTTTCAGGGCCAGGAATAATTTTTCAAGTTTTTCGTGATTTTTTATTCCCGGCTCTTTTTCAACACCGCTTGCCACATCAATAAGCTCCGGCTCAAAACGGGAAACAATTTCTGCAGCATTTTCAGCAGTAATTCCGCCTGCAAGCCAGAGCTTTGTTTTTTGACTTACTTTTTCTACCAGTAAATCTGCAATCCGCTTTCCTGTACCGCCCGGCATTTCACCGACTTTTGCATCTATTAATATTCTTGCCTCTCCGTTCTGGCGGATTTCATCGATTACGGCTAAATCTTTTTCGTCAGAAACATTTACGACAGCATAATGAGGAAGATCTTTTTTTGTGAAGGAATCGTAACAGCCGTGAAGCTGGATAAAATCAAGATTTCCGTTTTTGAGAGCGTTGCAGGCATTTTTTGCATCATCAGAGTCCGTTTCGACGATTACTCCGACGAGCCTTACTTTTTCGCGAAGACCTGCATTTTTGAGTGCTGTAACAATTTCCGGAAGTTTATCGGGATTTACTTTTCTGACTGATTTTTCCCAGAATATAAAACCTAAAAAATCAGCTCCCAGCTCTGCAGCTTTAAGGGCATCTTCTTTATTTGTAAGGCCGCAGATTTTTACAAAAGGCTTTTTACTGCCTGTTTTACGCTTCTGCTGTAATTTTTCAGCATATTCAAGCCATGATTTTGAATTCTGGCTTTCTTCTGCATTTATAAATGATGAAACAAGATTTTTTGCTTCATCAGGATTTTTTGCAGCCGCTTCGCCTAAAAGCATTGCCGAAAATCCCAGACTTCCTGCAAAATTGGCGGCTTCTGGAGTGCGGATGCCACTTTCAAATACTATGCGCGCATCTTTTCCTGCAATCGCTTTGATTTCATGCATGAGAGCGGCAGGAGTGAGCAAATCTATTGCAAAGTTTTTAAGATCGCGCGCATTCACTCCGCAGACGATAAAATCTGTGCTTACGGTTTTTACCGTTTCGGCTAATTTTTGCAGGTCTTCTTCAAGTCTAAGCTCAATCAAAGCCGTAATTCCAAGATTTTTGCATTTTTTTGCCATTGAAACCATCGTGGCGGTGTCTAAGATTCTTGCGATGAGAAGAACTGCGTCAGCTCCACAGCGATATGCGACTTCAATTTCTTCTTCAGAAATCAAAAAATCTTTTCTAAGAACGGCGGGCGGATTTTTGCCTGTTTTCGTGCTCCATTCATCAACTGATTTGCAAACATTTTGCAAATCAAGCAGATTGCCTTTGAACCAATGCTCTTCGGTGAGCACGGAAATGGCGTTCGTTCCGGCTTTAGCGTATGCCTTCGCAGTTTCTTTGGAATTCAGGTTCAAAGCGATGTCCCCTTTGCTCGGAGAGGCGCGTTTTATTTCAAGAATCACGCCTTTTTTGTCTTTCGGAAGAAACGGCGTGATTTTTCGACTGCGATTTTCTGGGATTTCAAAGCCCAAAGCAAATCCTTTTTGTGCTATGTCTTTTTTGCGTTGTTCTACGATTTCGTCAAGAATGTTCATAAGGGAAGAGTATCACAAAATTACAGAAGTTACTATAGATAGAAACAAGAAAAACTGAAAAAGCTGTTTTTTCTAAATTTCTTCAATGTGGTAAATATAATCAAGCGTTCTTAGCGCTTCGATTATTTCCTTGTGAGTTTTGTATTTTTTTAGTTCTGCACTTGAAATTGAAATTGCAATTGAATAAACGCTTAAACCGGAACCTGCATAAGCCGGATTCATTTCAATGGCATCAATTGTAAGCCCGAGTTTCCGGATTGTTGTGACAAAATTCTGAAGATTCAGGCTGTTTTTTAATTCAAGGTGAATTTCAAAGTGATTTGAACGGTTTTTTAAAAAGAATTCCAGTGACGGAAGCTTTGAAAGACAGAAAATCATTATAAAAAAGAAAACCAGTGTGATTGTGTAAAGACCAGCTCCTGCTGCAAGACCGGTTATACAGCTTCCCCAGAGCGAAACTGCTGTAGTAAGCCCCATAATCTGATTTCGTGAAGTGAAGAAAAGTGTTCTTGTTGCAATTCTTGCAGCAGAAATAATGGCAAATGCCGAAAGAATGAAAAAATGACTGTCAAAGAATGTGCTCAGATATAAATCTATAATCATTACGAGTGTACTGGAAATAGTAACAATCATAAAAGTTCGGAACCCTGCAGAGTGCCTTTTGCTTGAACGTTCCCAGCCAATCACGGCAGAAAGAAAAGCTGATAGAAGAATTCTGAAAATAAGTGAGCCGTATGTCATTTGAGTTGACCATGGGCCTAAAAATTGTGCGATTGGATCGGTAATCATTTGTGCCTCCTTCTGACAACTTCCTTCATGTTCTGTTTCTGGATTTCACCCCAGAACGGACTGTTATGCTGTTCTGCAGCTTCAGTAAACGCTTCTTCATCTTCGTTGGTTGTATGAACAGGAAGTTCTTTCTGAATTTTCTGGATTCTGTCAATCAAAAGCTCTACCTGCGATTTTTCCTTACCGTCCTCAGTTTTTTCGTTTACTTCGACTAAATCTTCAAGTTTGTTTGAATAGGATTTTGCAAGATAGAGTGAAAGTTTTGCTGAAGCAGGACCTATCAGTTCATAAAGAACGCTTGAGGCTAAAATTATTGTTTCAAGGGCACTGCCTGTTTCACCGCCTAAAGTTCTTGCTCCTAATGAAGCAAGACCGATTGCAACACCTGCCTGAGGAATTAGTGCAAGTCCAAGATAATTCCGTGTATCTTTACTTTTTTTTGTGATTGTGCATGACAAAAATGCACCTGAGTATTTACCGGCAATCCGCGTTAAAAAATAAAGAATGCCTATAAAGAGAAGAGAATATTCACCGATTGAAGAATTTGTATTTACTAAAGCCGGAAGATTAAAACTCATTCCTGAACGGACAAAGAACATAAGCAGAAACGGCGGAGAAAAATAATTCAGCTGCTTAAAAAGTTTTTCATCTCCGCTTAAGTTAAGATAGACGGTTCCCATGGACATACAGCCCAAAAGCGGGGAAATTTCAAAGATTGTACAGATTCCGCAGAAAGCAAAGAGCAGGGCAATTGAGATAATCAGACGGTTGTCGCTGCTTCTTGTTTTAGGCTGAATCATGATTTTTAAAATCAGTCCGAATAAAGCTCCTAAAGCAAAAACTGCCAGATTTACTGCAACAGGTGTAAAAATTTTTGCAGCAGAAAAAGCTTCACCTTTAAATGAACTGAGTGCTATTGAAATTGCAACACTGTATGCAATAAGGCTTAAAATATTGTCGATTGCAATAACCTGAAGCAGTGTTTCAACAAAATCACCTTTAGCACCTGTCTGACGTATTGTCATCATGATTGAAGCAGGTGCTGTCGCAGAAGCAAGGGCTGCAAGAACAATCGAAAAAGCTAAATTGAGCCGGAGAATAAAAAATGTGAGGATAAAAACAAGAATCGAAGCCATGACAG
>NZ_JAZOUG010000060.1:0-2191 GCF_045657965.1 Treponema sp.
GATATTGCTCTGGGTGAATATGTGCTGGGCTATTACACCTCAAACCTTATGGTATGGGACAGAAAACTGGAATTTGCAAAGGAAAAAGCCCGCAAACTGCAGCAGGTAGTACGTGCCTGTGGCTTTTCTGTAAAAGAAGAGACCTTCAATAACTGTCAGGCATGGCTTGGAATGATGCCAGGAAACGTTTATGCAAATATCCGCCGCCCGCTCATTTCAACAAAGAACTTTTCGAATATTATTCCGCTCAGTTCTGCATGGCAGGGAATGCTCTATAACGATTTTACAGAAGAAACCTGTGGTAGTGCTGTTCCTCTCTGTACCTGTTCTACAAGTTACGGAACTCCGTTCTTTTTGAATCTTAATGTCCGAGATGTAGGACATACCTTCGTTTTCGGTCCGACAGGTGCGGGTAAATCTACCCTTCTCGCTCTGCTGATGGCTTCGGCTACCAAATACAAGGATGCAAACATCATCTGTATTGATAAACAGCTTTCAAGCCGTGCCTTTATGGTCGGTGGAGGCGGAATTTACGTAGAACCGGGTAAAGATGCAGTAGCGTTCCAGCCACTATCTGAATTAAAAGGTCCTGATGAGGGAACAGAAGCAGAATACACAGAAAGTCTTATGTGGTGCCAGCAGTTCATCGAAGGACTTTTAAGCCAGCAGAACATAGAGACAACACCGGAAATGAGTAAGGTGATTTCAGAAACACTCCGTCTTATTTCCCTGAAAGAAAAGAGTCGTCGTACACTCACCACTTTCCAGCAGTATGCAACTTATGCGGACCCGGAGAACGGAACAAACACCATCCGTATCGGTTTGGACCCATACTGTACCGGAGGTCAGTTCGGTTCCATTTTTGATGCAGACGAAACAAATATGCCGCTTTCAAAACTGGTCACAATCGAAATGGGAAGCTTAATGCGTCTTAGTGAAAAGGCGGTAGCCCCTGCCCTTATGTACATCTTCAGATATCTCGAAAAACTCTGGAATGTGCCGACAGGACAGAAACAGCCACTCACCTTCCTTTTCCTTGATGAAGCATGGCTTTACCTTCAGCATCCGATTTTTGCGGGCTTCTTGCAGGAATGGCTTCGCACCCTCCGTAAGAAAAAGGTTTTCTGTATTTTCGCAACCCAGGAAGTAGCCGCAGCAGCTAAATCTTCATTGAGCGACACAATCGCCCAGCAGTGCCTTACAAAAATCTATCTTGCTGATGAAAGTGCCACCTCACCTGGACTTATGGAAAGCTACCGCTATTTCGGGCTTACTGATTCCGAGATTCTTGCCCTGAGCAATGCAACCATGAAACGGGATTACTACTTTAAAAATCCTAACGGCTGCAGAATGTTCACTTTGGATTTGGATGCCTTTCAGCTCGCTTTGATTTCTCCGGACCATGAAATGCTGGATAAGATTGAAGCCCAGAAAGGACGAAACACAATGGTGCCATTGGCTTTTGACATTCTGGAATCAACCAGACAAAAGATGGCAGATTTAGGACGAGATACCAAAGGCCTCGACTACGAAAAGTATAAGAGGATGCTGGAAGAATAAATATGAAACACAACATGAGGAGTACCTATGAAAGTAAAAAGAACAGTTATTGCAATTATCTTGAGTACAAGCATTGCCGTAAGCAACGTAAGTGCAACCGGCTACCCAGTATTCGATATTTCCGGCTGGCTTACAGCTATCGACCAGTTATATCAGCAGTACGACATGGTTATGAACACCATTACTCAAATCGAAAATCAGTATCAGCAGATTCAGCAGGCAGTAGAAAGAGCTAAGTCTATCGACTGGGAAAACATCCGCTTTGACGGTGACTTTGATATCCGAAATGACATCAAGGATGCCAACAAGCGTGTGAACAAGCTCTTGAATCAGGCACGTCAGATTCAGAACACCCTTACAAGCCCGAACATCGACTGCGGAAACGGCCGCTACTCACTTGCAGACCTCTGCGGAATGGGTAGCCCTGACCACAACTTCTTCAGCGCATGCAAGGATGTTGAAAGCTACATGACCGACAGCATGAAGTTTTCTATCAGTGCTATTGAAGGAAATCTTACTGAAAAACAGAAGATGATGATCTGGCGAAAATACGGAATCAGCCCAAAGAATTATCTCTTTGTTCAACAGTCTGTGGCTCAGGTAAAAACTCAGGCTTCAAAAGTAATGGCAA
>NZ_JAZOUG010000061.1:0-11965 GCF_045657965.1 Treponema sp.
GTTCAGATTGACCCGCAGCTGAACTTCAAAGCACCGGGGAAAGTTTTAAAGGCAATTTCGGCGGCACTCAAAGAAGCTGAAAATCTCGACAACGTGAACATCATCATCAACAATGAGACATTGAACGTAATCGAGCAGAATACACAGATAAAACGAAGCGTCGAAAAAGCGGTCGAAACAAACAGTGTTGAAATGTTCCTTCAGCCGCTCATGGATTCAAAAGACAATAAGCTCGTCGGAGCCGAAGCACTGGCACGCATTCGTGATGATGACGGAAAACTAATTCCGCCGGTAAAATTCATTCCGATTGCAGAAAGAAACGGCCGCATCAACATTTTGGGCGAGCAGATGTTTGAAAAAGCATGTAAATTCCTCCGTGAAAATGACATCGAAAAGATGGGGCTTTCATGGATAAACGTCAATCTCTCTCCTATTCAGTTTTTGCGCCCTGATTTGAACCAGCGTTTTTCAAAGATTCTTGAAAAATATAACGTTGACGCAGAGCGCATTCATCTTGAAATCACCGAAGAATCAATGATTGACTACGCTCTCCTTCAGAAACAGATTAACACAATGCGCAATACGGGATTCCAGTTTGTACTCGATGATTACGGAAGCGGATATTCAAATGTTACCCGACTCAAAAAATGTCCGTTCATCAATATTAAACTTGATATGGAACTCGTCCGCGATTATGAAAAGAGTCATGACAGCTTCCTTCCGACACTCGTCCAGTCATTCAAGCAGATGGGCTTTACGGTCACCGCAGAAGGTGTCGAAACGCTTGAAATGGTCGAGAATATGGCAAAAATCGGCTGCGATTATCTTCAGGGCTACTATTTTTCTAAGCCACTCCCCGCAGAAGAGTTTGCAAAAACGTACGGAAAGCAATAATATTAAGATGTAATAAGGAGTTTATATGAAAGTACTTGTAATTGGCGGAGCCGGCTACATCGGAAGCCATGTTGTAAAAGAATTAATGGCGAACGGACACAAAGTAACTGTTTTTGATAATCTTTCAAGCGGACTGCGTGAAAATCTTTTTACAGAAAACGATTTTATTTACGGAAACATTCTGATTGAACGCGATTTGGATCAGGCATTTTCGCGCGGTTTTGATGCATTCGTGCACCTTGCGGCATTTAAGGCTGCCGGAGAATCAATGGTCGAGCCTGAAAAATACTCAATCAACAACATCACAGGCACACTCAACATCATGAATGCAGCTGTAAAACACAATTGCAAAATCATGATTTTCTCTTCTAGTGCAGCTACTTTCGGAGAACCTCAGTACCTTCCTATGGACGAAAATCATCCGCAGAATCCAATTAATTACTACGGATTTACAAAGCTCGAAATCGAACGCTTTATGGAATGGTACGACAAAATCCGCGGTCTTAAATTTGCAGCCCTCCGTTATTTTAATGCAGCAGGCTACGATCCTGAAGGAGTAATCACAGGCCTTGAACAGAAACCGGAAAACCTTTTGCCGCGCGTAATGGAAGCAGCGTTAGGTCAGCGCCAGCTTAAAATTTTCGGGACTGACTATGATACCCGCGACGGCACCTGTATCCGCGATTATATTCACGTTACAGACCTTGCACGCGCTCACGTTATGGCTCTGGATTACATTGCAAAAAACAACAAATCATTAAAGTTTAATCTTGGAACTAACTGTGGTACTACTGTAAAAGAGTTAATAGAAGCTGCCAGAAAAATTACCGGTAAGCCAATTCCTGCAGAAGAAGCTCCCCGCAGACCGGGTGATCCTGCAAGCCTGTATGCTAAATACGACCTTGCAAAAGAAGTTTTGGGCTGGGAACCAAAATATTCAGATGTAGACACATTAGTTGAAACCACCTGGAAGGCTTATACAAAAAAATAAAATTTGGAAAAGAAAAGGATTGAAAGGGAAAGAGAAACCTTTTTAAGGTTGTGCTTTCCCTTTTTTTTTATGTTCTTACAATGAACTTATGCATTTCCAGTGTTGCCAGAAAGTGTACTACCCGGTTCAGCATTTTTTCTTTTTCGCCAGGAAATGTTTCATTCATTTTCTGAAGAATATCATTCACACTGGCTTTTCCGTCAAGACAGAGCCAAAGGGTAGAACCATATTTATCCAGTGAAATATGGCTTATTCTGGGCCGTTTAAAGAACTTCTGTGCAATTGTGTTGAAAAATCCTCTGTTTTCCATATCGATTTCAACCAGACCGTCCTCCTTCAGCCGCCACGGACAGCTTTCATTTTTAACAAAGACAATATCCAGATAGTTAGAAGAAATCTTTTTTGTTTTCATATCTATGTTTTAGAGAAAAAAGCAAACTGATTAAGGAAAAATAAAAATAAACGGGTTGGAGTCAGAGTTCTGGCACAGACTCGCCTGAGCTATGCTCACTGCGATGTCTGAGACAGGTTTCCGACGGGAAACCGTTTTTTTGTATTTAGTTTGCTTTTTTCTTGTTGCGTGTGAAGAATACAATGCTTGCAAGTAACAGTACGAAGAAAATTAAGCCGCCTGCGTTTCCGAGTATATTTCCAAGATTGAGCGTCTCAAGTAAAGATTTTCCGTTTGAAAGCGGAACAACTGCGAATATTGCAAGAAGGATTCCGATAAGGCCCTCGCCTGCGATAAGTCCTGAACCGTAAAGAACGCCTTTTTCTGTAATTGCTTTACCTTCTTCGCCTTTTCTGTCAAAGAATGCACGGAGAAGACCGCCTGCAAAAATTGGAACAGAAAGGTGAATCGGAAGGTAAACACCGATTGCAACTGGAAGAACAGGAATACCGATTATTTCAACTGCAACTGCAATTCCGACACCAACAAGAACGAGAGTCCATGGAAGATTTCCGCCCATAACGCCTTCAACAACGAGCTTCATCAGTGTTGCCTGTGGAGCCGGAAGTTCTTTTGAGCCGAATCCCCATGCACTGTCAAGAAGATACATGATTCCGCCGATTGCAAATGCTGAAACAACACAGCCGATAAGTTCACCCAGCTGCTGATTTTTTGGAGTTGCACCAAGAATGTAGCCGCTTTTTAAGTCCTGAGACATATCACCAGCCATACATGCGATGATACAGATAATAGTTCCGATACAGATTGCGCTTGTCATACCTGCAACACCAGTATGTCCGGTTGATTTGAGCAATGCTGCTGCAATAATCAAAGTTGCAATTGTCATTCCGGAAACAGGGTTGTTTGAACTGCCTACAAGACCAACCATGCGGCTGGAAACAGTTGCAAAGAAGAAGCCGAAAACTACGATGATAAGTGCACCCAAAAGTCCGACCGGGATTGCCGGCAGAAGCCAGATTATAAGTACGATAAGCAGAGCACCGATTATAAGAGGCTGCATCGGTAAATCGCGGTTTGTTCTTTCAGCAACAGCTTCTTTGTGACCGAAACCACTGACTGCTTTTCTGAAAGTTTTAATGATTGTCGGAAATGATTTAATCAGACTGATTATACCGCCTGTTGCAACAGCACCTGTTCCAACATAACGGATGTAGCTGCTCCAGATTCCCCATGCGCCAAGTTCAGAAACAGGAGCGCCTGCCGGAGCAAATACAGATGAATCTCCAAAAAAGTGGATTAAAGGAATTACGACAAACCATCCAAGAATTCCACCTGCAAACATATAAGCAGAAATCTTTTTACCGCAGATATAGCCGACACTTGCAAGAGCCGGAAGAACATCTGCACCAAAGCCTGTACCAAGCTTTTTAATGCTCCAGTCGATTTCTGAAGGGAAAAGATGCAGACCGTCAGCGATAAATTTGTAAAGGGCTGAAATTCCAAGGCCAGAGAAGACGATTTTTGATTTTTCGCCGCCTTCTTCACCTGCAAGCAGAACTTCGGCACAGGCAGTTCCTTCAGGGAATGGCAGAACTCCGTGTTCTTCGACGATTAAGGCAGAGCGGAGCGGAACCATAAAGATAAGACCTAAAATTGCCGCACAGAGAGAAATTACAGCAATAATCCAGAAAGATGGTTTTGAAACTGCATCACTTTCTTTTGCCCACATAAAGAGAGCAGGGAGAGTGAAGATTGCACCTGCTGCAAGCGATTCACCGGCAGAACCGATAGTCTGAACCATATTATTCTCGATTATTCTCGAGAATTGAATCGCGTTTTAGTATGATTCGGATAATTCCCATTGAGAGAACTGCTGCAGGAATTGATGCGGAAATGGTCATGCCAACCCGCAAACCAAGATAAGCATTTGCCGCACCGAAAAGAACGGCAAGAACAATTCCGAGACCAACTGAAATCGGAGTGATTTCAGGCAGAATACGGTCTGCGGAAACAAAAGGTTTGAATGATTTTTCTTCCATAAGAGAAAATCCTTTAAAAGTGAGATAATTTTTAAGGTTCTATTATAGTGAAGAAAATGTCTTCTTTAAAGTGCACGATGTTTACGATAATTTTTCCGATTCCGAAATTTTATAAAAAACAGACGTTCAGATACGTATAAAGGAAATAACCTTTTTAAGACAGGCTTTTTTTATCTCCACACAATCCGGCTGTTGTGATAGAATAGCCATGAAAAATCTGACAAAACTTTGGAGAACTTAATGAAAAAACTTGATACTCTAAAAGAAACTCTCGCTGACCTTCGTCCTCAGATGATTGAACTTGAGCGGGTTTTATCTTCAATTCCGGCAATTGCTCCGGAATCAGGCGGCGACGGTGAATCAAAAAAATGTGCTGCTTTGGAAAAATGGCTTATTGAAGCAGGCTTTTCTAAAAGCCAGATGGAACACTTTGATGCTCCTGATAAACGCGTAACTTCAGGAATACGTCCGAATGTTGTTCTTACAATTCCCGGTAAATCCGACGATTATTCAATCTGGGTTATGGCTCATATGGATGTAGTTCCGCCCGGAGATTTAAAACTCTGGAAAAGTGATCCTTACATGGTTCAGTACGATGAAAAATCAGATAAACTTATCGGCCGTGGCGTAGAAGATAATCAGCAGGGCCTTGTTTCAGGTGTTATGGCAGCCCTTTCTCTTCTTAAAAACAAAGTTACTCCTGAGCACACCGTAAAACTTCTCTTTATGGCAGATGAAGAATTCGGTTCAGAATACGGAATTAAATATCTCCTTCGTGAACATGGTGAAATTTTCAAAAATCACGACCTTATTTTAATCCCGGATGGAGGAGATGCAAAAGGTGAAACAATCGAAGTAGCAGAAAAAAACATTCTCTGGCTTCGTCTTCATACAATCGGCCAGCAGAGTCACGGTTCAATGCCAGATAAAGGCAAAAATGCTCATCTTGCTTCATGCGACCTTGCCCTTCGCTTAAATGATTTAGAAAATTTCTTCAGTGAAAAAGACGACTTGTTCAGTCCGAATTATTCAACTTTCCAGCCGACAAAAAAAGAAGCTAACGTACAGACTGTAAACATCATTCCTGGCGATGACGTTTTTTATATGGACTGCAGAATTTTACCGCGATATTCTCTTGAAGAAGTGCGTGCAGAAGTTGCAAAACGTGTTTCTGAAATTGAAGAAAAATATGGAGTTAAAATTGAAGTGACAGAACCTCAGGCTCAGCAGTCTCCTGCAACACCGGTTACAGCTCCTGTTGTTCAAAAACTCAAAGAAGCAATTAAAACAGCACATGAAATCGAAGCGCGCCCAATCGGAATCGGCGGCGGTACTGTAGGTGCTGAACTCCGTAACTGCGGATACAATGCCGCAATCTGGTCAACAATGGATGAAGTCTGCCATCAGCCGAATGAATACTGTTATGTACGCAATATCATCGCTGATGCAGAAACTTTGTGCGCGCTTTTTACAGCTGAATAAAAATCAGCGTACTTTAAAGATAATTCCTAAAACAGCCACGGTAATCAGAATCTGAATAATCAGGAATTTTATTAAGACCTGAGTCGGACTCCAGCCGTGGTTTTTTCGCATATGGTCATGAAGCGGAAAGCGTATTGTACTGAAAATCGAAATATGAAAAAACCTTTTCAAAAATACCTTTACAAGACCTAGTCCGCCGTTTATAAAAATCAGGCTCGATGTTGCAAGTATAATGAACGGGTTTCTGGTAACCATGACACATACGCCTATATAAAAGCCAAGAGCCCGGCTTCCTGCATCTCCCATAAGAACATTACTCGGGAATGCATTATGCCACAGATAACCCATCAAAACTCCGGCTAATGCAAATGTCATTACAGCCCATGAAGCACCGTCTGTAATATGCGGAACTAAAAGATATTCAGAAATATCTTTGTGTCCAAGAATAAAGTAAAAAATCATTCCCATGGTAAGAAGTGCAACAAGTACAAGGGTTGAACTTAAACCGTCTACACCGTCAGTGCAGTTAGTTGTATTAATTGAAACCCAGAGCATAATTGTTGAGACTGTAACAAAAATCCATGGAGCAACAGCTATCTCATGAGTAAAAAATGGAATCCAGAAATAGATTTTATTATCAGCCGATGAATTGATAAGGTAAAAAGCTAGCAGAACAGAAGCAAGAACTGCAATAAATAAATCAAGAAGAGCTTTTCTGTATTCACCCCAGCTGTTAATGCTGTGATCATCAAGATAACCTGTGAGCATCATAAGCCATGTAAGAATTAGGACTGAGGCTTTCATCCAGTCAAGGGGAACAAAAATCATGCTTAAAATAACAAAAGCACTTACCCAGACAACACCAGCACCGGTAGGCTTTCCTTTAGCAGCTTCTGCATTAATAGTAAATTCTCTTCCTCTGTCATGCGGAAGCTTATTATAAAAAGAGGGAAGTGAATACCGCACAATTAAAAAGCCTGTATAAAGAGCAAGAGCGATAAGAACTGTATACGACTGCAGCAGGCGTGCAGGTCCAAAGTATTGTGTTAAAATTCCACCAAGATAATATAACATATTTTGATTATCGGAATCTGGAAATTGAAAAATTAGAATAGAAATTCAAAAAGCTGGGGACAGAAATTTTCAGTCTTTTTTTAGAACTCCGTTTTTTAAATCATTAACCGCACGATTTTTCATTTCAAAATGCTTTTTCTTTCCGGTTGCTGTCAATGGTAACTCATCAACAATAGCAAAATATCGCGGCCGCTTGTACATGGAAAGCATTTTGTGTTTTGTGCAGAATTCAAAAAGTTCCTGTACAGTAAGACTTTTATCGTCAGGAACAATATATGCCGCTACTGCCTGCCCACGGACTTTATCTGGAACACTTGTTATAATACAGTCTCTGACTTTCGGATGCTCATTAATTGCTTCTTCTATTTGAGCCGGGTAAAGATTTTCACCGCTCGTGATAATTAAATCGTCTTTTCGTCCACGTACCGTGACAATTAAATCACTGTTCCAGATTCCGGTATCGCCTGTATACATCCAGCCTTTGTAGAATTTTTCGTTCATCATTTCATCGTTATTAATGTAGCTGTAAGTTGTTTTTGCGGGAGAATGAATAATAATTTCGCCTTCAGTTTTATTATCAAAAGGGACGCAGTCATCCGGTTCTGCTTTTTTCCCTTCGTAAATTTTAACAACACGTACTTCATCATCAGTACAGCTTGAACCTACAGAACCTGCTCCATCCGGAAGATTGTACGGGCGTAAAAATGAATTCCAGAATGTTTCAGTCGTTCCGTAACCGTTAAAAATATTTGGTGTAAGAACCTGCATGTAACGGATGCAGTCCGCTTTTGAAAGGGGGGCACCCATTGTAACAAGACCTTTGAGTGTAGAAAGGTTTTTCGGTGATTTTTCCTGAGACCGGCAGAGCATTGCAAGATTGGAAGGACTGCCCATCATATAAGTTATTTTATACTTTTCGACCCATTCAAGAGATGTTGAGGGTAAAAATTTCCGCATTACAACGGCACAGGCTCCTGCATAAAAAGTCGGACAAAGCCCGCCGGAATGGCAGCCACCGCGGTGAAACCATGGAGTCATATTTAGAGTTACATCATTATGATTCATAGGGTAGTGCATTATTACATCATGTGCGGAAAGAACTTCGTTTATATCGTTGATTGGAACTGATTTTGGAAGGGCTGTCGTTCCGCTTGTACAGAGACGCAGAACTTCATCATAAATATGAGGACGAAAATTAATTTCAGGAGTTTCTTTGCTTTGTTTTTTTACAAAATCTTCGTAAGAAATATGATTTTCAGGAATTCTATTTTTTTCAAGATTATCTGCAAGAATAAATTTACCGGGCTTAAATTTACAAAGCTGTTCTGCATCTTTTATGGTGTGTTCAATGTTAGCTGAATAAATTACGGCCTCAGGTTTGTTATGATTGATTAAAAGTGCCAGTTCACCTGAAGCAAGATTTGAATTCGCAGCCAGCATAATGGCACCGATTTTTCGTATGCCGGTATAGGCAAAGGCAAATTCCGGGCAGTTTCTGGTAACAACCATTACTACATCATTCTTTTTTATGCCTTCTTTTTTAAGTGCATTTGCAAGTGCATTTGCTTCTTCATTAAGTGTCTTATAGGTCCAGAAACGATTTGTTTCAGGATCAACAAGAGCTGTAAGCATAGGGAAACGGTGTACATTTCTTAAAAAGCCTGAGAGCCATGTATATTCATGTTCAAATGTGTCGATAAACATCGAATCGTTGTATGTACGCATTTTTATCCTGTCAGATGACGTTTGGTGCACCTTCTGTTTTGACTTCTTTGAAGTGCAGATATTTATACGGATGAATATCCAGGGCATTTATATACCATCCGCCGACCTGCTGCAAATTGAGTGCATGAAGGCTGATTGAATGAGTAACCGGCATAACCTCACCGGAATCAAGCAGAAGCTGTTCTGCCTGAGCTAAGAGTTTGTAGTGTTCTGCGTTATCTGTAGTTTCATTTGCTTTTTGAATCAATTCTTCAAATTTTGAATCTTTCCATTTTGAAGGATTTAAGGTTGAGTCTGCTTTGAAAAGTTCAAGAAAAGCAATAGGATCCGCAAAATCACCAATCCAGGAATAAGTGAAAATATCTGCATTCCAGCCGGAAATTGAATCGATGTATCGTTCTTCCGGTGTTGTCTGCACTTTCAATTCAACTCCCAGCGGAGCCCAGGCATTTTTCAAAATTTCTGCCTGATTTTTCTGGCGTTCAGATGATGAGGAAATTCCAAACGTTACAGTAAGTTTTTCTTCCTTTGAAATTCCAAGCTTTTTACGGGCTTCATCCATCATTTCTTTTGCATCGGCAAGGGAAGTTTCTGTAATTCCTTCAACACCGTGATAGCCTGCAAGCGGATAAATAAGAGTTGTTGCTGCAACAAGACCTGTTTTTCTGAGAACTTCCCATGGAACAGCTGTAAGAAGTGCGTTTCTGAAATCAGCATCATTCCATGGAGAGTTTTTGCATGAAAAGAAAAGAAATTCCGTTCCAAAAATAGCTGAAATTCTGATGGAACTTTTATTTAAAAGTGCACCTGTATCAACAACTCCGGAAATCCAGTCAGCAGTACCGTCATTAAAAGCCCATGCATTTTCTTTGGCTTCATTTGACTGTTTTATTATAACCTGTGGAATGTGAACATTTTTTGCATCCCAGTATTTTTCGTTTTTAGAAAGGATAAGTGAAGAAGCTGCGTTTTCTTTGATTATAAATGCGCCGCTGAAAACTGATGTATCTGTATTGCCGTTAGAATCTAATTTACAGGCAGCAAAAGCGTGATGACACAAAAGTTTTGCAAAATGAGCTGTAGGAGAATTGAGTGTGACAACCAGGGTTTTATCATTCCGGGCTGTAATAGAAACATTTTCTGCATTTGTTTTTCCGTTTCTGTAGTCACCGGCACCTTTAATACAGTCCAGCATCGATGCATAAGGAGCATTTGGAGTGCGTAAAAGTGAAAGCCATGCATTTTTAATTGTATAGGCTGTAATTTTTTCACCGTCAGAAAATGTGATGTTATCGCGTAAAGTAAAAGTCCAGCGTTTTTTGTCACGGGAGATTTTGTAGCTTTCTGCAATTGCCGGCAACGGGTCTAATGTTTTGGGATTATAAGAAAACAAGCCTTCATAGAGTGAGTCAAGAATCTGGGCTTCACTTGAATATGTTGCTGTGTGAATATCCAGATTCCACGTCTGTTCTGCCATAATTATTGTTAAATCATGCTGCAGAGAATCTTTGATATCTGAAGATTTTTCGTTTTCTTCAATATCAATAATTGAGTCAAAATTTTCGATTGAATCAGCAGAATCTTTGTTTTGTGAAAAAACTGAGAAAGTTAAAAAAAAGAAAGAAAATATACTTAAAAAAAATGACTTAAAAATAAAACGGGTCATAAAGCATATTATACTAATTCAATCTGCTGTTTTCAACTTTCAATTCAGCCGGTTATCCCCAATTTTCTCATCTGCTCAGCTTCTTCAATGTAAGAAGTGTATTCAACCCTGTGCTGATTTGCTTTTACTACAGAGTTTTTAAGGGTCGTAATATCGATTTTAAGACCTTTGAGTTTTGATTTATTCATTACGCTTGCAGAACTTTTGAAAAAATCATCAAGGGAATTAAGAATTACCATCATTTTATTACAGTCAGAAATCTGCATTGTGACAAATTCAGCAATTTTTTCTTCCGGCATTGAATAAATTTTCTGATATCCGGGAGAATTTTTTTGAGAAACAGAAGAATATCTTCTTGCTTTTGTGACAAGATCTGACATGAAAGTTTTGTAATTAAGTTTTTCAGTTCTCTTTGCACCAGTCGTTGCATCAGTAATTGTAATTGTATAAAAAAGAGGCTTTTCTTCAATATTAAATGCTTTTCGGATTGCACGTTTAAGTTTGTCCATGAATGAATTATGTTCACTTTCAAGTAAATCATGGTTATCCTGAACTTTCTGCATAATCTGGGTCAGCTGTGGTGCAATTGAACCCAAAACGAGCAGTGCATCCATAATCAGAGCTTTTGTATCTATCTTTTTTTCATGGCTTTTGGATTCTTCTTTAACTATATTAAGTTTGTTTAAAACAACAGCCTGAAGATTGTTTTTGTTTTCACCTAAATCTTCCTGGGCAATTTCTTCAATCAGTTCATTATAAAACGGTACCTTACCCATTCCAGCGGCGAAATTCTTTTTAATCTGCTGAATTTCATTTGCAACAGTGTTTGCTTTTGATGAGTCAAAGCCTGAACTCAGAAGAACATTTTTTCTGACCTGACCTTTATACCATTCACGCTGAAAATCGGTATATTCTTTCAGTGAAGAATTTATTTCAGACATTGCATGAGATGCTTTTGAAAGACTGTCTGTAATCATACTTGCTGTAAGAGCATCACTGTTTTGTCTTGCATCAAAAATCATTGTTGAAAGAACGCGGGTATTTGTTTTATTACTGTTTGCAGAAAATGAATTCCATGTGATTGCGTTATTTAAATCGACAAGTTTTTTGATATTGGAAATTGTCAGCTGGGAAACGGAAAATTTATAATAATTGCACAGAAAATCAAGCGTGCTTTCATAATCAGAAAAACGCTGCCCCATAATTACAGAGCGTTCATTTTCAACAAACTGACCGCCTTCAGGTGCTTTGATGTCTGAAATTTTTTTATCAAGTTTATATGGATCCGGCGTAATTAATGCTTTTTTGATGAGAAAATCAAACAAATTTCTTACGCAGGTATGTAAAAGCCTGTAATTTTCGAGAATTCTCGGCAATTCTTCGTTGTCATACCATTGAGCTTTTGCATCCAGAGCCTGAATTAAAGTTTCTGTAAAATTTTTTCCATTTTCCATATTTTGAGTATCGGCAAAATAATCTTAAAACTGAAAGTTGAAATTGAAAATTCAGAGAATTTGAGCAGATTTTCGTCTCTGTTGAATAAATCATCTTAAATCATTATTCTATAGAAATATTTTAAATTTTAGCTGAATGATGAAAATTGTATTTATAACAAATCTAAAACGAGCGTAGGTGAGGTTCGGACAAAAACTCGCTTGAACTTGTTCACCGCGAGTTTTATG
>NZ_JAZOUG010000062.1:0-10110 GCF_045657965.1 Treponema sp.
GATCTTTCTGACAATGCAAAAATAGGTTCTGAAACCAGCGGAACGCTTGTTTTAGATGGAAATAATATATCTTCTTCAAGATCACTTGTTGGCCCAAAAGGTGGCGATTACTACAACATAACATTTAAAAATGCAGTTTCTACAGGAAATGGTGCGGCAATCTCAACAGGAAACGACAATAACCTTGGAGTATACAACTGTACCTTTGAAAACTGCTCTGCTGCAAACGGCGGAGCAATATATGTTCCAGGTAACTGTAATCACGAAATGGTCACAGGCAAACAAGGTATCTCAAACTGTACTTTTACAAACTGCACTGCAACAGGTAAGGGCGGTGCAATATACTGCTACCCGGCCAACAATTCAAGAGATGTGTATATAAATGACTGTACATTTACAGATTGCTCTGCTTCCAGCGGAAATAAAATTTATGCTGCAGGTAGCTCATGGACCAGCGAAGTTCATTATGATGGAACAAAATATCTAGGAACCAGCAGCAGCCCATATATACTTGATTAACTCTAATCTGATTGAATCTGCGCAAATTGTCAAATGATTTTTTTTATTGCAATCATTAATATTTTTCTGTAGAGTATCTCTATAAAATTTTACAGTCAGTTCGAAATCCATCCTGACTCAAAACAAAACTAGGAGGTCTTTTTCATGCGTTCTGAATCAGAACTTGAAGGCGTAACTTTGCTCGGCAATACTGCAACAAAGTATCCTTCAAACTACTCGCCGGAAGTTTTAGAAAAATTTCCGAACAAGCATCCGGGAAATGACTACATGGTCACATTCAACTGCCCGGAATTCACTTCACTCTGTCCCAAAACAGGTCAGCCGGACTTTGCGACAATCACCATCAACTACATTCCTGACGGTTTTCTTGTCGAATCAAAATCGTTAAAGCTCTACCTCTTTTCTTTCCGCAATCACGGTGACTTTCACGAAGACTGTGTAAACATCATCATGAAAGATTTAGTAAAGCTTTTAGAACCGAAATACATCGAAGTGGAAGGTATTTTTACTCCGCGCGGAGGAATTTCAATCTACCCTTTCGCAGCCTGCGCCAAGCCCGGCACAGTCTACGAATCACTAGTTAAAACAAGACTTTTTGCAGCAATCGACAGGAGAAAATAATTATGGCTTTTCAGAATGAAATTATATTAGCAGCATCAGTATTCGCTTTTTTTGGCGGACTTGTAGCATTTTTCCGTCTTTTCGGAAAAAACGGAATTTTTGCATGGACTGTAATCTGTACAATTGCAGCAAACATTGAAGTTTTGATTTTAGTTCATGCGTACGGTATGGATACAACCCTCGGAAACGTTATTTTTGCCTCAAGTTTTCTTGCAACAGACATAATGAGCGAGATTTTCGGCAAAAAAGAAGCAAATAAATGCGTAAAACTTGGAATTGCAGCTAACATCACATTTATTTTAATTTCACAGAGCTGGTTCCTTTATATTCCTGCTGAAGCAGACACCATGGCAACACCTATCCGCACGGTCTTTGCAAACACACCGCGCGTCATGCTTTCAAGCCTTTTTGCATATGCTGTCTGTGAAATGTATGACGTATGGGCTTATCACCATATATGGAACTGGAGTGAAAAAAAGTTCGGAAACAAAAAATCATTTTTATGGCTTCGAAACAACGGTTCTACAATGGTAAGCCAGCTGATTAACGTACTTGTATTCAATCTGCTGGCTTTCACGGGCGTTTTCGAAGCAGGCGTAATAATCCAGATTCTTATTTTCGGATATCTGATTTTCCTTGTAACATCAATACTTGATACACCGTTCCTTTACTGGGCCCGAAGAATTGCAGAAAAACATCCGGAACTTTTACAGGAATCATAAGATTCTGAAAACTCCGTCACCAGTTTCGCAGGCAAAAAAGCCTGCACAATAGCCGGCCTTTTTAGTGTACTCTTTCTGTACATTTTCGATAAAAGGTTCTACTTTGTCGTTTCTTACAAGGGCAATTGCACAGCCGCCGAAGCCGGCACCTGTCATGCGCGAGCCAAGACAACCTTCCTGCTTCTGGGAAGTTTCTGCAAGAGTATCAAGTTCGATTCCGGTAACTTCATAGTCTTCTTTTAAGGATTTATGTGAAGCATTTAACAGGCGGCCGAGTTCAGAAAGGTCGCCTGTTTTAAGCGCCTTTACTGCATTAAGTACCCGCTCATTTTCGTATACGCAGTGCTTTGCCCTCTTCTGTAAAACTTCATCGCTTACAAAATGTTTTACTTCTTCCCATTTTTCTGAAGAAAGTTCACACAAAGCATTTATTTTAACGCCGTTATTCTGCAGAATTTTAAGAGCCTGTTCACACTGGCTGCGCCTTTCATTGTATTTTGAATCAGAAAGTTTTCGCACTTTGTTTGTGTTCATAACTACAAAGCGGTAATCGCCTAAATCAAGCGGTGCATATTCGTAATCAAGAGTTGCACAGTCAAGCATTTCGGCTGTGTTTTTTTTGCCGGTAGCGATTATGAACTGATCCATAATTCCGCAGTTTACGCCCATAAAATTGTGTTCGCTCATCTGTCCGAGTTTTGCAATTTCAACGCGGTCAATATTAAGGTTAAATGTATCGCTTACAGCATAAGCAAAGCCGCATTCAAGCGCCGAAGAAGAAGAAATACCGCCGCCTGCAGGAACATTGCTTACCATAAGAATTTCAAAACCACAGGGAAGCGAATAGCCTTTTTCTTTGAGCTGGCTTAAAATTCCGTTCAGATAATTTGCATAGTCATTTTTTTTGTCATATGCAAAATTGTCGTTAATATCAAATTCGTAAGTGCCCGGAAAACGAACATCGTTATAGATGATTTTAGAATCAGCCCTCTTACGGATTGCAACATAAAGATAGCGGTCAATCGAAGCCGGAAAAACTTTGCCACCGTTGTAGTCGATATGTTCACCGATTATGTTGATTCGAGCAGGAGATGCATAAACACGCACATCTTCTTTATTTCCGCCGTACATTTTTACAAAAGCGGCAGGAAGTTCCCAGTAATCATATTCTTTATCTGTAAGTCCCATAATTTTCTCCTAAAACTTCAAAATTGTCTGGTGCCAGTATTTCTCTCCCGGATTTAAAATACAACCCGGGAAATCCGGTTCATTAACCGCATTCGGAAAACGTTCTGTCTCAAAGCAGATTCCGTCGTGCCGTTTATGAATTACACCGCCCTTTCCTTTCATTCCGGAAAGGAAATTTCCTGTATAAATGTGGCATCCTCTCTGGTTTGTAAAGATTTCCATGCTTATGCCGCTTTTTTCTGAGCTGATTTTACCGAAGCGCACGACTTTTGATTCGTCCTGTGTGCGGGTTAAAAAGCAGTGGTCATAACCGTAGGGATCATTTTTTCCGGTTAAAGAAAGATTTGCTTCGTCAGCTTTTTCTGTAACAAGATTTTTTATGTCTTTACCAATCAGTTTCTCAGTCCTGAAATCAAAGCAGGTTCCTTCAACATTCACAATTTCACCAGAAGGAGTTAAATCAGATTTTGCCTTTAAAAATTTATCGCAGTCCAGCTGAAGATGATGATTTAAAATCGTTCCGCTTCCGTCAAGATTAAAATATGCATGATTTGTAAGGTTTACAGGAGTTGCTTTGTCAGTTGTGGCTGTGTATTCAAAAATAAGCTCATTGTTTTCTGTAAGCCTGTAAACTACGCTCATTTCAAGATTTCCGGGCATATTCTGCTCTCCGTCTGCACTTTTACGCGTAAAGCGCACCCCTTCACCTTCTGAATCAGAAAAAATTTCTGCATTCCAGAGCATTTTTTCATAGCGGGTAAATCCTCCGTGCAGGCAGTTTTCACCGTCATTTTTGTCAAGAAAATACTCAGAGCCGTCAAGGCTGAACTTTGCTCCTGTAATTCTGTTTGCAAAACGGCCGACAATCGCATTGTGAGAAGCATTTCCTGCTTTCCATCCTTCAAGAGAATCAAAACCCAGAAGAATATCCGTCATTTTACCATTTTTATCCGGAACAAAAAGATTCGTAATCGTACAGCCGTAATTCATTGCAGAAAAGGATAATTTTCCGTTTGAAACAGTGTAAAGCGTAATTTCATCATTTAATTTTTTAGATTCTGCCATAATTTTTCCTTAGAGTGTCTTAATAAACCTCATGAACGCTTCTCTTCCTTCTGCAGTGCATTTGTAAACCCCTGCATGTTCCAGAACCTTACTGAATACATGTCCAACTTCTTCTTTTAAAACTGAATCACATTTTTCTGCACTCATCGAAGAAAAATCGTATTTCTTACACAGTTCACTGCACCACCGGGCATGTTTTGAAAGGTTTTCATCAGAAGAAATGTCTTTTTTAGAACGAAGTGCAGCATTTAAATCCGCAAGTTCCGTTTTAAGACGGCCCGGTAAAATTGCAAGTCCCATTACTTCGATTAAGCCGATGTTTTCTTTTTTGATGTGATGAAGTTCTGCATGCGGATGATAAACTCCAAGCGGATGTTCTTCTGTTGTAATATTGTTTCTTAAAACAAGGTCAAGTTCAAACGCATTTCCTCGTTTTCTTGCAATCGGATTTAATGTATTGTGAGCTTCTCCATCAGTTTGTGCAAAAATAAAAGCTTTTTCGTCAGTGTAAGCCCGCCACTTTTTAAGTACATGGTCTGCAAATTCAACAAGACGCTCTTTTTTTTCAGAAGAAATTCTGATTACACTCATAGGCCAGTGAACGATTCCGCAGTTTACATCTTCAAAGCCTTTTACACTAAATGACTTTTCAATTGGAGCACGCGCCATCGCAAATTCGTATTTTCCGCCCTGAAAATGATCATGCGTTAAAATTGAACCGCCTACAATCGGTAAATCTGCATTGCTTCCGATTGTGTAATGCGGGAACCTGTCCGTAAAATCAAGAAGACGAGCGAAAGTTTTTCTGGTAATTGCCATCGGGCTGTGCTCATAATTAAAAACAATACAGTGCTCGTTGTAGTAAACGTAAGGAGAATACTGAAATCCCCATTTTTCACCGGCAAGCTCAACTGGAATTACGCGGTGATTTTCGCGCGCAGGATGATTAACGCGTCCGGCATATCCTTCATTCTCCTTGCACAAAAGGCATTTAGGATAGCCGGCCTGCTTCATAAGCTTGGCTGCTGCAATTGCTTTAGGATCTTTTTCAGGCTTTGAAAGATTAATTGTAATGTCCATGTTGCCGTACTCAGTTTTTGAAATCCATTTTATATCCTTACAGACTCTGTAACGGCGGATATAATCAGAATCCTGACTGAGCTTATAGAAAAAGTCCGTTGCTTCTTCCGGAGATTTTTTATAAAGCCCGTTGAATTTTTTAATTATATTTGAAGGCCGGTCAACTAAAACGCTCATAAGACGTGCATCGAATAAATCGCGGTAAACAACTGTATCTCCGCCGGTAAGATTTTTGGAAACAGCGTAATCAAGAATATTGGAAAGAATGTTTTCCAGTTCATTTACATTAACTTCAGGAAGATTTTCTGAATCTTCATCGTTTTCAAAGCCGTCAAGATTTAATAAAAGCAGAAGCTGATTTTTTGTAAAAATAATATCTTCGTTCTGGATAAGCTCTGTCTTAATTCCGTAAGAAACGAGTCTGTTAATTTCATTAAAAATGCTCATAAAATTATTGTGCAACCGATTGCATGAATTGTCAAGAATGATATTTTTCTTATTTTACTCTAACTGTATTTACATGATTTTAAGAATTAACTGTCTTATAGTTTTTATAGAAATTAAAAGCGAGGTGATTTTATGAAAAAAAGCTTTTTTCTGATTATTTTTGTAATTTTTTCACTGACTGCATGTACAAACATTTCTGAATCAACTTCAAGTTCTTCTGCATCATCATCAATTTCTGAATCAACAAAAACAACTTCCCTTGAAACAGCCACTGAAACTGAAACACTGGAATATTCATCATCTTCAAGCCCAAATGTTTTTGAAATTGATAATTCAGTTGCCCGGGTTACAATATCATCTCTTTCAACGGGTAAAATTATTTATCTTTCAAAAACAAACCCGACTTCTTCAGAAATTTCTTCTTCATACACACGCTGTGTTTCTTCGGCTTCAGGCATTTCCCTTTCTGAAGGCGATACCACCTCTTCTTCATCGGGAAATTCAGGTTCAGCAGGCTCTTCCGGAAGTCACGGACAAAAGCACAGCTGCACAAGTATTTTATTAAATACGGCACTTCCTCAGATTGAAGAATCTTCTTCAAGAAATGCTGTATCTTCTGTTTCAACTGTAACAGTTACGGCTTATACTTCAGATGACATAGGGAGTGCCACCCGTTCCATTTATGTAGACCAGGATGAAGACATTTCAAATTTTGCTCAGGAAACTGCAACACTCAGGGCTGTAGGCCAGTACTGTTATGTCTGGGTAATGAGTGATAACTGGACTTCTTCTTCAACTGCATCTGGAGAAAAAATTAATTCCAGTATTGCTTCTAAAATTGCTGATAATTTTGATTCTATGTATGACAAAATCCGTAATGTTTTCGGTGAAGAATCAAATTGTCTTGCTGCAGACACAAGTCTGGATTTTCAGATTGAAATGAATTCCTATAGTGAAACCGGCGAAATGGTAAATATCATAATTTATGATATCGGTAAAGATTACACGGATTCTTCAAATTCAGGAAGCGTTGTAGGATATTTCTATGCAAAAGATTATTACTATCTTTCAAATCCATCTTCTGTTTACAAATACTCAAACAAAGGGAAATATTTTTATGTAGACGGATATTATGCCGCAAACTATACCAGCATGGTCTATTCAACTCTTGCTCACGAATTCCAGCACATGATTGATTTCAGCGTAAAATCTATGGAAAATAAAAAATCAAGCAATACTGCAACAAATGAAATGAAATCCATGCTCTGCGAAGACATAATGTTTTCAACCCTGTGTGAATTAGACAGCAGCTTTTCAAAAGATGATTCACCTGTTGCCCGCCTTCCAGTATTTAACAGGCGCTATGCCGAGGTTGGTCTTGAATATAAGTCATCGAACCCTGAAGTTTACTATTCCTATGCAAACAATTACGCTTTTGGAGCCTGGCTTTTAAGAAATTACGGAGGAGTTACGCTTTTAAATGAAATAGCAACTAACTCTTATGTAAATATTTCATCAATTCTGAATGCACTTTCAACTACAGGTGCCGCTGCCACAACAATGGAAGAACTGTTAAAAGAATATACTGTTGCATGTGTAATAAGCAGCGAAGATTCCGGTTTTGCAAAAGAACTTTCAGATTCAGAACTCACATTAAATGATATAACATATTCTCTTGAATCTATAGATTTATGGAATCTATCAACAGCACTTCCCGAAACTTATTCAGAATGTAAAAACACTACAACCTATTATAAATTTGACGGTCCTTATTTTTATGCATATGACAGTCAGATTGAACTCCGGCCTTACGGAATTACACTCCAGAAAATCGGAACAACAACAGACACTGAAGTTACAATTAATTTTAATACAACCAGTATTTCTTCCAGCCAGAAAATGTATCTGATAATCGAATAATTTTTTTTTCCGATTCTGTTCTTTTACAGAATTCCGGTTCCAGTTTCAAGGGATTTCAGTTTTGTTCCGCAGACCTGTTCGATTAACAGATAAACAAATTCTTTCATTTCAAAAAAGCCGGTTTTGGATACAGTAATTTTTCTGACTTCTTTTGGAGAAAGGCTTGCTACAGCTTCAAGATATGTAACCGCTTCTTTTGAAAGTAAAAAATCCCCTGCTCTTGGATTCTGGCATGAAGGACAAATGAAAGCATTTTCAAAAGGAGAATAAATATATTTTTCTGAAATAGAACTGCTGTTAAGTTTTTCAGAATGTAAAGACTCACCGCATACACAGCAGATTTTTGTCTGTGGTCTGCATCCTGAAAGTGAAAGATAACGCCATAAAAATCTGATTAACCCGAGCCTTGATTCATTTTCATCGCATAATTCCATACCGTCTAAAAAGCCGTTTACAATTTTCCAGCATTCAGAAGAAGAACCGGCACATTTTGTTTTTATCAGGATTTCAGTTACAAAAGATGCTGCGTATGTTTTAAAAAGATTTTCGCGGAAAGAAAGATGATAATTTTTCACATCAAAGTCAGTAATTTTTGTCTGATTTTTAACTTCATCCCGGTAATAATAAAGAATTCCCGAATTCATCGGAGACACGAGAGAACGCATTTTGCTTTTAGGACCGCCGTAAAGGGTTGCAGTAAAGATTCCTTCATCCGGCGAAAAAACAGTGACCCGGCGATTGTTTTCTCCGCTTACAGTCACAGATAAAATTAAAGAGGGAGTCGAAAAATTACGCATTGCAGTTAAATGATTTTTTAATTGCTGACTATCTGAACACCGGCACTTGCCCCGATTCTCGATGCTCCGGCTTCATACATTGCACAGGCTTCCTGCCAGTTATGAATACCGCCGCTTGCTTTTACACCCAGATTTTCACCGACTGTTTTTCGCATTAATTCAACAGCATGAACTGTTGCTCCGTTTGGCAGTAACTTTCCGTCTTTATCTTTAAGAATTGCAAATCCTGTCGAAGTTTTTACAAAATCAGCTCCGGCCTTTTGGGCACACTCACAGCATTTAATAATTTCTTCGTCTGTAAGATAACAGGTTTCAAGAATGACCTTTACGATAATTTTAGGCTCTCCAGGAACTACAACATCGTTTACAGCACAGCGCACTGCATAAATTTCTTCAAAAACGTCATCCCATTCACCATCTTTTACAAGAGAAAGGTTTACAACCATGTCAATTTCACGGGCACCTTCATCTACAAGAAGACCTGCTTCACTTGCTTTATCGTCAATAGAAGCAGCTCCTAAAGGAAAGCCGACAACAGTACAGACTTTCACACTGCTTTCTGAAAGAAGATGAGCAGCAAGCGGAACATAAAACGGATTTACACATACAGAAGCGAAGCCGTATTTTTTTGCTTCATCACAAAGTTTTTCAATATCA
The DNA here is from genome assembly GCF_045657965.1 of Treponema sp. Classification (GTDB taxonomy): domain Bacteria; phylum Spirochaetota; class Spirochaetia; order Treponematales; family Treponemataceae; genus Treponema_D. The sequence continues at coordinate 9,017 of NZ_JAZOUG010000062.1, forward strand.
GATTTTTTTGCACAGGGATTTAAATTTGTGTGGTCAATAACAGATGCAATTTTTTTTATATTTTCAGAAGTTTTTTCAAGCATAAAAGAATTGTAACACAGGAATAAAAAAAAAGCACGACTTTTAAAGCCGTGCCTGATTATTTATTTAATTTTTCTAAGGAACGAATCTTTAAATCCGTACGCTTTGAATTTTTCAGAAACTGAACCGTATTCATCGACATTCAAAGGTCCGACCATTACCTGATAAGCAGTTTTTGATGAATTCTGAACAAGAACAATCGGATACTTGCTTGAATACTTATCAATAATATTTTTGATATTATCGATGTTGCTCAGCGATGCAATCTGAACATAGTAGAAACTGCTCTTTAAGTTTTTCAAAGAAGGAACAACATAATGTTCCCATGAATTTGTAACTACTGGATTTTCAACCACCGGAAGTTTTTCAACCTCATCTTCTTCTACAGCAGTTTCAGTTTTTTCTTCAACAGGAGGATTCGGCTCTGCAGGAACCAAAATTATCGGCTGATATTCATCAGTTTTTTCTTCTGCAGGAACTTCTTCCGGAGCACTTTCTTCAACTACAACATCAGGTTCACTTTCAATTCCGGCAGGAATTTCTTCTTCTACTGCTTCAGTTTCAGCTGCAGTTTCTTCTTCGACTGGAGCTTCAGTATTTTCTTCTTCACCAGGAACAAGAATAACTTTCTGCATTTTTTCATCTTCTGCCGGAAGTTCTTCTTCTTCAACTTTTTCAAGTTCCTGCGGTAAAGGAGGAACTTCTTCATAAACTGCATCAGGTTCAGCCTTTTCTTCAACAGGAACTTCTTCTGAAACAGCCGGAGTTTCTTCTACAGGTTCTACAGGAGTTTCTTCAACAGGTTTTTCTTCTGGAACTGCAGGGCTTTCTTCAACAGGTTCAGCCACAGGTTCCTGAGAAGTTTTTTCAGGAACTGCTTTGACTTCTTCTACAGCTTCAGCCGGGCTTTCAGCCGGAGTTTCTTCTGCTGCTGCGGGCACTTCTTCTATTGTTTCTGTTGTTTCAGCTGATGATTCAGCCGGTTTATCTTCAGAAACAGCAGGAGATTCTTC
>NZ_JAZOUG010000063.1:0-3284 GCF_045657965.1 Treponema sp.
GGGGGTAGCTTCAAGCGTAATTTCAAGCATGGAATATCTTGGATCTGAAACGGAATATCTTAAACGAAGTGAACTTGTTGAAAAAGTAACTGCAAAACAGGTTGTTGCTGCTTATAAAAAATATTTTGAACCGGTTGTAAAAGAAAATGCCATCCAGTGGATTGTTGTGGATGGCGAAGAAAACCTAAAAAAATATGATTTTTAGAAAATTTTATTTTCGTTCAACAATTATATTGTAATCGCGCCTGTCAAGCGGCAGGTTGACGATTGATGCCTTAATGTTTGCTTTTAATGTTTCTGAAACATACTCGCGGATCTGATTGATTGCAGTCGGAAGCGTATCAGAGCCATACATGATTATTACAAGAAGATTATTTCCTGCATTTTTTATCGCAGAAATTTTAATGGATGTTATAATCTGAGTTTTACCGATGTTTATGTATGCACCGTCAATAATCTGATTTACAAAGATTGAATTTGCCTGAGTTGCCGGAAGCATTGCTGCAATACCAGCCGCACTGATATCAATCATTTTGAGTTTTAACATTTTATTGTCTTTAAGCCAGTAAATTTCTGCGGATTTATCGGTGATACAGTCTGCACGTACATATTTTCGCATACCTTTTGCACTAAGCTTGTCCAGTGCAAGAGAAATACCGCGTACCAGTTCGTCTTTTGTAGAATCAAAATACAAAACTCCTGCTTTAGGTTCAATATTAGCAAGGAATTTTTTTTCCTTTTCCGGAGCCTGTTTCTGCATTATGATGCCAAAATCAATTGAACCGAATTTAGGATCTTCGCCAAAAGAACGGATGTAATTATGCCAGCCGTCAAGTGTCATCGAAATATTCGGATTTATATAAAGAATTGAATCAGGATTCAAGCGGAGTATATTTTTAGCATGACGGTAATCATTTATTGAGTAAACTTCATATTCCATAACACGAAGACGTTCGATAACTTCTTCTTCAAAACTTGGAGTCGGATTAAGAAAAAAAACTTTTCTGCCTGCAATAAATTTATCTGTATCTGCCATAAAAACTCCTAAAGAAATTATAAAATAAAATTAAGGTTATTACAATAAAAAAACATTAAAAACTCTCGAAGAGATTCGCTACAGGAGGTGGCACTAAAGCAAAGAGAGAATTTCTGAAAGAAATTCTCGTAAGAATCCAGAAATACAAGGATGTATTTCTGGTTCTAGTTACTCCCAGCCGAAGGTTGCCGGCGGCTTGTTTGTTGCATCAAAGTAAAGCGCATCAACAAACGGAAGCTGTGCGATTTCTGAAACGATTTTATTGAGAAGCTCGCGGTCAAGCTGTGCAAAGCGGGCTGTCATTACATCTTCCGAGCAGACTGGTCTGAGAACAAAACTTGCGCGCTCCGGGCTGGAAGCGTAAGGCAGGTCAATCGTTAAGTGCTGGAAGATTTTATTGTACCAGCCGGACTCGTGCAGATTGCGAAGTACGATATTGTCTACTTCGCGAAGCTGGTCAAGGCGCCGGCGGTCACAGTAGCCTTCCTGAAGTTTCATATCGCTTTCTTTGATTTTCGGGTTCTGCCAGAGTGCGATAACACAGCGGTTTAAAAGTTTTGCTGAGTTTGTGATATTGCTTGATTCGTCTTCGATTTTCTTCCAGTGCTTAGGAAAGTGGCAGAAGCCGTTTTCTTCGTCTTTTTTGAAGCGAAGGACTGCCGGGAACCGGTAGGTGCGGAAATCGCCCTGAACGCCGACTGATTTTACAGGAAGAACGGTTTTTACCATTGTAGCCTGACAGTGTTCGCAGAAGTGGGCGAGTTTGATTGATTCAAGCTCTTTCTGGGCAGCCTCAAGCTCTTTTTTGTCTTCGTCGGAAAGAACGCCGTTTGAACAGAGTACGTTGATTGATAGTCCTGGACCTGGGAACGGGTGTCGCATTACAAGCTCGTCGTCAAGGCCGAGTTTTTTTCCGATTGTGCGTACTTCGTCTTTATACAAATCTTTGAGCGGCTCGATAATAAGCCCTTTTGCGATAAGACGCTGGATTCCGTCAACGCGGTTGTGATGAGTTTTGATTGTGTGGCTGTTTTTTGTTCCGCCCGACTCGATGATGTCCGGATACAAAGTGCCCTGAGCCAGCATCCAGTCGTCTTCGTTGAGTTTCTGCGCCGCAACGACAGAATCGCGTACTGTGATAAAGTTTTCACCGACTGCCATCCGCTTTTTCTGCGGGTCGGTCAAGCCTTTAATTGCATTAAGAAAGCTTTCTGAAGCATCTTCGACGATAAAATTGTTAAAACCGAACTTTTTGTAGGCCTCTGCGACATTTTTGCTTTCGTTTTTTCGCATAAAGCCGTTGTCGATATGAAGACCTAAAACCCGTTCCTGTCCGAGAGCCTTGTTGAGCAAAGCAAATGCAACAGTTGAATCCACCCCGCCACTCAGGAATAAAAGCACATTTTTATCTTTTGAGTCAGTTTTGATTGATTCGAGAATGTGGTTCAAAACGGTATCTTCGTCCCAGTTTACTTCCATTCCGCAGATGTCAGCAAAGTTTTTGAAGATTTTATTGCCCTCTGGAGTGTCTTTTACCTCGCAGTGGCACTGAAGACTGAACCGTTTTTTGCTTAGGTTCTGAACGGCTGCATAAGGACAGTCTTTTGTAGTTCCGATTACTTCAAATCCTTCGCCTAAAGAAAGAACTCCGTCCTGATGGCTCATCCAGACCTGTGTAGAAGGTGTTACATCTTTAAAAAGGGGAGAAGATTTTCCTGAATCGTTTAAGTTAAGCTCGGCAAAGCCGAATTCACCGGTTTCTGCCTTTCCTACATTTCCGCCGTAACTTTTTGCCATTAGCTGATGACCATAGCAGAGACCCAAAATCGGAAGCTCTAAGTCTAAAATCTTTTCGTTGAACTCAGGAACATTGCTTTCGTAAACGGAAGAAGGACCGCCTGAAAAGACGACACCTTTTGCATCTTCAAAAACTGAAAGATCAGCACTCGGAAGAGCAATTTCTGAATAATAACCCAATGCACGGAAACGCTTTGCAATAAGATGTGCATACTGAGAACCAAAGTCCAAAACAACGATTTTAGAACGAGCCATAATTTCTCCAAAAAAAATATAGTCCACAGATTAACACAGATGCACTAGTCGCGCAAGCGACGAGTTAATAATTACCTCTCATGCAAACGACGCAAAGCGGCGTATTAGCACAGATTTCTATAGATTTCATAAAAAAACGTATATCAGAAAAACGGGCTTATCTGTTTTAAGACTTTCTTTGCTGCTTCTGGATTCT
>NZ_JAZOUG010000064.1:0-12334 GCF_045657965.1 Treponema sp.
CTAAGGAAATCGATTGCACTCTGTTCAAAATCAAGCGTAATTCTGCGGTCTGAAAGCCTTGCCTTTACGCGCTCAAGCTGATTTTTTACAATGCCACCGATGCAGTCTTTTGAAAGACGGGCGAACATAACGATTTCATCGATACGGTTTAAAAATTCCGGACGGAAAGTCTGCTTTAAAAGCACATCTACCGCAGGACGGACAGCCGTCAGTTTATCGTTTGAGTCTGCATCCAGAATCAAATCACTTCCGAGGTTGCTCGTCATAATGATGATTGTGTTCTTGAAGTCAACCACCCTGCCCTGACCGTTAGTAAGCCGGCCGTCATCTAGCACCTGCAGAAGCACATTGAACACATCCGGGTGAGCTTTTTCAACTTCATCGAACAGAATTACGCTGTAAGGTCTGCGGCGCACTGCCTCCGTAAGCTGACCGCCCTCGTCATAGCCGACATATCCCGGAGGAGCTCCAATCAGGCGGGTCACGCTGAATTTTTCCATGTATTCGGACATATCGATTCGCGTGAGAGCCTTTTCGTCGTTGAACAAAAAATCCGCGAGCGTTTTTGCAAGCTCAGTCTTACCAACGCCTGTCGGTCCGATGAACATAAAGCTTCCAAGAGGTCTGTTAGGGTCGTTTAAGCCGGCCCTGTTTCGGCGGATTGCATCGCTTACAACACTTACGGCTTCATTCTGACCGATTACCCGCTTATGAAGAACATTTTCAAGCTGAACATACTTCTGTTTTTCGCTTGTAAGCATTTTTGTAACAGGAATTCCTGTCCATGTGCTTACAACACGGGCAATATCTTCTTCGGTAACTTCCTGCCGTAGCAAAGAGGTTGAAACTCCGTTGTCTTCCGCAGTATGACGGACCGCATCTGCTTTCTGGGCTTCTGCCAGCTCTTTTTCCAAAGCCGGAATTGTGCCGTATTTAAGTTCTGCTGCCTTGTTGAAATCTCCTTCACGGGTATATTTTTCTTCTTCAAATCGTGCAGCCTCAAGTTTTTCTTTTAACTCGCGGCTTTTGTTTATTTCAGCCTTTTCATTCTGCCACTGAAGCCTCATTGTATCCCGTTCAGCACTGACTTCAGCAAGTTCTTTTTCAAGTTTAGAAAGCCTTTCTTTTGAAGCCGCATCATCTTCTTTTGAAAGCGACTGTTTTTCAATCTGAAGCTGTAAGATTTTTCGCTCAAGCTGGTCAAGTTCGGTAGGCTCGCTTTCAATTTCCATTTTTAATCGGCTGGCAGCTTCATCAACCAGGTCAATCGCCTTATCCGGCAGGAATCTGTTTGTAATGTAGCGGTTTGAAAGCGTTGCGGCTGCAACCAGTGCTTCATCATTGATTTTAACCCCGTGATGAATCTCGTATTTATCGCGCAGTCCGCGAAGAATTGCAATCGTGTCCTCGACATTCGGCTCAGCACAGTAAACCTGCTGGAAACGACGCTCCAGAGCAGCATCTTTTTCGATGTACTTACGGTATTCGTTTAAAGTTGTAGCTCCGATTACGTGAAGTTCTCCGCGCGAAAGAGCAGGCTTTAAAAGATTTCCTGCATCCATGCTTCCTTCACTGGCTCCTGCTCCGACAATCGTGTGAAGTTCATCAATAAAAAGGATTATCTGCCCTTCACTTTTTGCAACCTCAGTAATTACAGCCTTCAATCGCTCCTCAAACTCGCCCCGGAATTTTGCACCTGCAACAAGACTTCCCATATCAAGGGATAAAAGCCGCTTGTTTTTGAGGGATTCAGGAACATCACCCTGGGCGATACGGCGTGCAAGTCCTTCAACAATCGCCGTCTTACCGACACCAGGCTCACCGATTAAAACAGGATTATTCTTTGTGCGGCGTACAAGAACCTGCATTACACGCCTGATTTCTTCGTCACGGCCGATTACAGGGTCGATTTTATCCTGACGGGCACGGGCGGTTAAATCAGTACAGTATTTTTCAAGAGACTGCATTTTGCTCTCAGGGTCGTTTGAGTCAACTTTCTGATTTCCGCGCACTGCTTTCAATGCTTCAAGTATCGTCTCTTTTGTGATTCCATACTGACGGAGCAATTCTCCAGTGCGGCCGTCACTCTGGCTCATGGCAAGCAAAATATGCTCCACAGAAAGAAACTGGTCTTTAAGAGATGCCATTTCCTTTTCTGCCTTGGCAAGCACTTTCTGGGCCTCACCCGAAAGCTGCATCTGTACATTTCCGGTAACTTTTGGATATGTAGAAAGAAGATTTTTTGCCGCCTCAAGAAGATTCTGGCTTTGAACACCGATACGCTCAATTACAGGGACGGTAATTCCGTCTTTCTGTTCAAGCATGGCAACCAAAAGATGCGGAAGACCAATTTCTGAATGGTCATTCTGCTGAGCAAGAGCAGAAGCACTCTGCAAAGCATCCTGTGTTTTTAAGGTAAACTGATCGTAATTCATATTATACTCCTTCAAGCCTTGCCTAAAGGTTTGTTTTTTGATTTCACTTGAAAGATAATAAAAAAATTACGAAAACGGCAAGAAAAAAGCCCCGCAACAGCAGGGCTTTAAATAATTCAAAAAAAATTTATTTTCCAACTTCTTCCATCTGACCGAATTCGCAGATTGTATCACCTATATTTGCATGCTCTATAAGTTCAAGAGTTTTTCCGGTTTTTTTATAAAAACGGATTTCACCAGTTCCTGCCCCGCCGCTCAAAATCTTTAAAAGACATCTCTGACCGTGCGGCATTTCATAATCCCTGACAATCATCTCGCTTGACGGGCAGTAAATATCAAGATCAATAACATATTTTCCTTTATGTATACTGACCATCCAGTGAACTTTTTCTCCTGATTCACCGCCTTCCATTTGTGAGCAGTCGTGAATAATGGCATCCTTTTTTAAGATTCCGCGGTTTTCGACAGAAAATTTTTCACCTTCCAGTATCAAAGTCGCACAAAGCTTACCGCCAAATTCCCCTTCAAGAGCAAAACCGGAATTAAGCAGTGCTTTTCCGGAAATTATGCTGGTCATTTTTGATGAGGAAAGATGGAAATAAGGTGAATTAGGCTCTTCACCCCAGCTTTTATCGATATAACCGTTAGAAGATTTTGGAAGAACAACAAATTCCTGATTATCCAGATACACCGAACCTGAAAAAAGAGCTTTTACACCGCTTGGCATCCAGACAGTTTTTTTACGGTTATACAATGGATTTGAACCAATAACCCGTTCAAATTTCAAATCCCATGACATCATTCCGTCATTGCATAACAGTTCAGGCTTAATTCTGAGTTCCTGCTGCAAAACTGTAATTGAGCCGGTAAGTGCCTTTGAACTGAAAGAACAGTCCCCAACTTTAAAGGTTTCAGAATTTTTTATAAAGGAAAGCTGTGAAGATGCATGAAATTTATTTAACTGTTTTCCTGATTTTCCAAAAGAGCCGGCTTTTACAAGTACATAAGACGGTAAAACAGCAATTTCGTCACTTGCATTTGCTGCCGAAGAAGTTCCGGCAAGCATATACTGTAAGTCAGATTCAGAAACAGCAAGCCGGGATTTCTGACCTATGACAGCAATTTTTGGAGATAAAGCCGGATTTACAATGTAAAGTTCAATGAAAAATTTCCGTTCCTGGCCTGTCGCACGACTAAAAGCAGAAAAAACATAGCGGAAACGTTCAAATCCTTTTGTACGAAGTTTTCCGCCGAGCAAATATTGATCAAAATGTTTATTAATTTTTAAAGTCGCCATAGCAAATGCCATCCAAAACAATTATCTTGTTAGATTTTCGGCATCTGCTTTTACTGACTTTAGTTTAATCAAAATGATTTAAGAATATTTTTATTTTAAGAATTTATTTAATGTCGAATCAATATCTTCTTTTTCAAGAGGAAAATTATCATCAAGATATTCAAGACATTCCATACCGGCACTCTGAACATGCTCATACCAGATTCTGTAAAGTTCAGGTTCTAAATCTCCGCTTGGAAGAGGAGCGCCCTGTATATCAGAAACAAGCTGTCTCATCATCTTTATACATTTATCAAATTTGTCGTTTTTCATAAAAACTCCGTAAAAACAAAAATTTCTTAATAACTTCTTAAAATTATACACCTAAAGTTATGACTTTGCCAGCATTTTTATTAATTTCAGCAGATTTTTCTCCACAAATAACTGCTTTTTCCTTAAAATCTCCATTTTTGCAGTTTTCATAAAGATTCTTAAATCCTTTTTTTAATTCAGCCGGATTCATATTCAAAATTCCAAGGATTTTCTGCTCGCGGTCTTCATCAGTAACAGCATACAATAATCTTGTAAGTGCAGATGTTCCCCTTCCCTTTGGAGACTGCGGCTGTATAAAATGACTGTAGCAGCCCATAACAGCTCTTTCAACTTCTTCTTCAGAAAAATCCATCTGACTGGCCTTTTCAAGACACTCTTCAAAAATATTACATGAAGTAAAAGGCGAAGGGTCTCTGTATGAAGAAAAAATCAAACTTCCAATCATAGATTCTGTATTACAGAATACTCCGTAAGCACCGCCAATAGTTCTCACTTTTTCCCAAAGAAGATTATTTGAAAGCCAGTGAGCGCAGACTTCTTCACTGATACTCTGCTTTGTTCCGTAAAGCGAAGCAGGTATAATCTGAGAAGCATAGCCTACCTGAGAAGAAGTCAAAAATACGTTTGTCATTTCAGAAGAATTTTCTTCAATCAGATTATAAAAATCTTCTGCCGATGACTGATAAGCACTCTTTATTCTGGAAATTTTTGTTTTATTTATAAACTCAGGTAAAATTTTATTAAGCCTGTCAAATCCAGACTGTTCTGCCGTAATATGAATAAAAGCACCACCGGCTTTTACTTCAGCAAAAATCTGCTTAAATCTGGCAATTATTTCTTCGGTCTTCCATGACATTACTTTTTTTACTGTAAAATACTGTGAAAGCCCGTTCCAGATTTCATCGACGGCAGATTTTTTTGAGCGGTGTGCACAAACTCTGCTTGAAACAAAAATATGCCCGTCAGGAATCACTGAAGAATCAAAAACATTTTCAGACTCTGTAAGAATATCTTTAATCCGTTTTGAATCAGAAAAATCAACACCGGTAATACAGTCATGAAGAAGATTCATGGCATTTTCACTTTCTTCTTCTATCATGGACATTCTGAAAACAAGCCAGTCTCTGCCAATCCAGTCATATTTTTTCCGCAAATCTGCAGAAAATTCTGTCTGTGCTTGTTCCATTGTCAGAAGATTTACCCCGATTCCTGCAGTATGCAATGCTGTTTCATCTGCAGCCTGTGCCCAGGAAAGATTTTTCCAGCCGCATTCTGTCACACAATCTGAAAAAAGCGGTAAAAGCGGATAAAGTTCAGGATTCAGCACGTCTACCGGAAATCCCATATCAAGATAGACAATTCCGTTAGTATTTTCGATATTTTTAATGAAAGGAATTGTTCCCCCGTCACAGGAAGGAAGATTTTCTATAACAGTTGCAACTCTATTCATCACAGGTTTACCGTTTATTATAAAATCAGCAGGCTTTAAATGCGGCAGACAGGCAGGTGAATCCTCTTTCTGCTGATACAAATGCAGTTTTTCACAGTCAGATTTTATTTCTTCTTTTGATTTTGATTCCAGCATCTGTGAAATAAGTTCTTTTTCTGCCTTTTCACGGTTTTTTGTATATTTTTTACTTGGAGTAACAACAACAAGCGAGCGTTTTTTATTTTCAAGAAAAAGCGAATTGAGCAGATTCTTAAGATAAGCCGGTTCATTTTCGATTTTTAAACGGATTTCCTGCAAATGTGAGCGGAGTTTTATCTGATTTTCTACTCCGTCTCCATAAAGCCAGCCGTAAATTGGCCTTGACATAAGGCTTAACGAATACGGACCATGCCCGCGTTTTATTTCACGCTGAGAATATTCCATTCCCATTAAAGTAGAATCAATATCCTTTTTAGAAATACCATTCTGAACCAAATCTTTTATAGTGTTTAGCACCAGTTCTTCAATTTTCTTTTCGTTACCTTTTTTTACGCCCCGTAATCCGACAGTAATTATGCTTGTATAAATTGAATTGAATAATCCAAGCTGAGGAGCAATATCTTCACCAAGACCGCTTTCCATTAAAACGCGCTGCAAAGGTGAACCGTCATGATTACAAAGAACTGAAGCAAGAACAACTTTTTCTGTTAAAGTAAGTGCATTGTCACTGCGGCCGATATCCCAGTTTACAAGAACAGTATTTCCTTTTTCACCTTCTCCGCTCGGTCCTTCATAATAACAGTCAACCGGCTGTGTAATTTCAGCAGGTTTTACAAGCGAAACAAAATCAGAAATATTTTTTTTCTGAAGTTCCCTTGTATTTGCATAATCAGAAAATTTTGAATCAAAACGGGAAACAAAATTTTTATCAATAAAATCAATCTGTTCTTCTGTAGGAATATTTCCGTAAAGAAAGAGAAAACAATTGTCCGGTCTGTACCATTTTTTGTGGAAAGCAAGAAATCCTTCATAACTTAATGAAGGAATTTCTAAAGGATTACCGCCTGAATCTTTTTCGTAAACAGAGCCCGGAAGAAGGCTTGCGATTGCATAATCAAAAGCAACAGATTCAAAAGATGAATAACTGCCTTTCATTTCATTGTAAACAACGCCCTGAATTGAAGGATTATCATTTTCATCTACCTCAAGACGGTAAGCTTCCTGCATAAAAATTTCTTTATCAAGACGCGGAAAAAAGACTGCATCTCCATAAACAGAAAACAGATTGAAATAGTCAGCCTTTGCAATAGAACTTGCCGGATAAACAGTTTTATCAGAATAAGTCATTGCATTTAAATAGGTTTTTACGCTCTGATTTGAAAGAATAACAAACGGATCTTTTACGGGATATTTTTCTGAACCGCATAGAACAGAATGTTCAATAATATGAGCCGCACCATTTGAAGTTTTATTCGGAGTACGGAAAGCAAAAGCAAACAGATTTTCAGAATCATCATTAAGAAGATGAAAAATTTCAAGTCCATTATGCAAATGCCTTAAATGTACTGCAACAGAATGATAATCAGGAACATCAAAAACATTTAATACTTCGAAAGATTTATAAACATCACCTTTTTTTAATGAATTACACATAAATATCGTCATCCCGTCCTTTTATATACAAGTCCCCGTCTTCATAAGCACGTCTGAGCATACTGAAGAATTGAGAAGTGATTTTGTCACAGTCACTTTTTCTCATCGGTTTAAGGAAATCTTCTGTTTCAAGAATTGAATTTCTCCTGTTTTCAGAAACATTGCCTAAGATTTTATTTCTGAAATCTTCATTTTTGGTTGCAATAAGATGGGCAATGTCTTCTTCACCCATGTTACGGAGTTTATCCTGAATGAAGCGGTCATCAGCTGCAATTACATCATCAATTGTAAAAAGCCGTTCCCTCAAATCTTCACCCAAAGAAGGATCCTGTTCTGCAAGATTATCAAGAATTCCCTGCTCACTTTCAGGACTCATCCGCTTCAAAATCTGTGCAAGAATATTTTTGCCGTCGATAGAATCAGATTTTGAAGTTGCCATTGCATTCATTTTTTCCTGAAGTGCTTTATCAACTCTGTTTACAATTTCCGGTGAAACTTTTTTTAATTTTGCCAGACGCAGAACAACATCTTTTTTATCACTGCTTTCTAAAGAATTTATAATTTCTGCAGAAAGTTTCGGTTTCAGATAAGAAAGCACAAGAGCTTTAACAGCATTTGATTCGTCTTTTAATAAAAAACCGACCCGTTCGCTGTCAGAATCATATAAATATTCAAAAGATTTATTTGAAGCAGGAGCTGATTTTTCTAAAATTTGATTTGCCCGGGCTGTACCAAAAGCTTTTTCAAGAATAGACCTGGCTGTATCAATTCCGCCTTCTTCACGAGCCTGTTTTACAAGTCCCTGAAATTCTTCAAGAATTGCCTTTGCTTCCTCACTTTCAACATAACGGATTGAAGCAATTTCCGGAATAATTTTTTCAGTCTGCTCTTCTGTAAGATGAGGAAGAATTTTTGCTGCCTCATCAACACCTATCAAAAGAAGAAATTTCGCAACTCTGCGGTAAATATTATCGCGGCCGTCTTTTTCCTTCGGCTGTTCCGGAACTTTTATTAAACCGCCGGAAGTAAGGGCTTTTGCCGCAATACGGGTAGATTCATTTCCCTGAAAATTTTTATCATTTAGCTGTGGAAAAAATCTTTTATCAAAAATTTCATTGATTGATTTAGTCTTTTTTTCTGAATCAGTATTTTTATCTGAAAAATTTTCATTTTCAGAACTTTTATAGGCATTTATTCTAAAATTATTCAGATTCATAAATTAATTATATTAAAAAAACGCGAAACATAAAAGGGAATATTTTTCTTGAAATATTCCCATCTTCATTTAAAAACGCACGGGATTTAATCTTATCATCTGATAACCAGGGCGAATCTGTTTTATATGTGTCTGCACTTCTCAGAGGGGATTACGAACAAAGCCGGATTCTTACACTTTCATGGATGGACATAGAGCTTGGCGGCAAAAACAGTGTAACAATAAACATGAATATGCACAAATCGTATATCCAGATAAAACTATTGTCATAACTTCTCTAAGCGAATTTGCCGTTCCAATCAGCAGCGAAGACGGAAGTTATTCATTCACACTGAAAAACGGTGCTTATATCAGCGGGCAGATTGCTTATTAAACAAAGAAGATGAAGCAGAATCTTTTCATCTCATCTGTGTAATCTGTGCTATCTGTGGTTTCTTTTTAATATTTCTGATACAATCATCATTCCATGACTGATTTATCTGACCTTAAAAACGAGCTGAACCCCGAACAGTACGAAGCCGTCATGACAATTAACGGCGCAATTCTCATTATTGCAGGTGCCGGAAGCGGCAAAACCCGTGTAATCACATTCCGGATTGCACACATGCTCGATGCAGGCGTTCCCCAAAGCGCAATTTTAGCCCTTACCTTTACAAACAAGGCTGCAAAAGAAATGAGCGAACGCATCAAGGAACTTACAGGCAAAAAATTACCTCTTTTAACAGTTTCTACATTCCACGCATTCGGAGTGCGCATTTTAAGGCAGGAAATAGGTCTTTTAGGCTACCGCGAGAATTTTTCAATTTACGACGAAACCGACAGAAACGCCTTAATCAAAGAAACAGGCCGTGAACTGCGCTATTCACCTGAAGCACTTGATGTCTATCAGATTGGCATTTTAATTTCAGACATAAAAACCGGCCGCAAACACTGGACAATCGAAAACGAAATGTATAAAGAGCTTTACGAAGGCTATCAGGAAGGCTTAAAACTTTACAATGCTGTCGATTTTGACGATTTAATCACTCTTCCAATAAAAATATTTCGCGAATTTCCGGAAATCTTAACTAAATATAAAGAACGCTACAAATACATAATGGTCGACGAGTTTCAGGACACAAGCCACCAGCAGTACGAGTTCATGCGTCTTTTAGCCGAAAACAATATCGCCGTCGTAGGAGACGATGACCAGTCAATCTATTCATGGCGCGGCGCTGACTATCAGAACATTATAAATTTCGAAAAAGATTTTAAAGACGTAAAAGAAATCCGCCTTGAGCAGAATTACCGGTCAACCGGCACAATCTTAGCTGCTGCAAACGGTGTAATCAAACACAATACCAACCGTAAAGACAAGGAACTGTGGAGCGGAAACGGCGACGGAAAGCCTATCGAAATCTACATGCCCGAAAACGAAACTGCCGAAGCGGCATTCATTGTAGAATCAATCCAGTCCACCGCCATTTCAGAAAAACGCAAATACGACGATTTCTGCGTGCTCATGCGGGCAAACACACAGTCACGTGCAATCGAAGAAGCATTTCTGGCCGAAAACATTCCCTACACAATGAGCGGCGGTACAAGCTTTTTCCAGCGCAAGGAAATCAAAGACATAATCAGCTATCTGCGCGTAATTTCAAATCACGACGATGACGTAAATCTTCTGCGGATTATCAACACACCGCGCCGTGGAATCGGGCGGGCAACAATCGAAAAACTCAACGAAATCGCAAAGAATCTTTCCTGCTCACTCTGGGAAGCAATCAACGCCCTTTTAGAAGCCGGCGACAACGAAGCCGACCTTTTTATGGCAGGCAGAACTTCTTCAGCAGAAAGTAAATATACAGATTTTGATGATGAAGATTTTTCTGAACGTACAAAACAGAATCTCAAAGCCTTTGTTGAAGTAATCGAAAGCAATAAATCAATGCTCGGCGGTCACGGACTTTCAAAAAAAGTTCGTACAATGGTCGAGAACATCCGTTACATGGATTATCTTATAGGCGAAAATCCGAAATCAGAAAAAGCAGCCCGCTTCAAAATGCTGAACATTGAAAGCTTAATCGGTTCAATTGAACGCTGGGAAAACAATCCTGAAGCAGGAGAACCTACCCTTTACAACTACCTCAACAGAATCACTCTTTTAAGCCGTGACGACATGGATGATGAAGAAAATCTTGGAAAAGTTAATTTAATGACAATTCATGCTTCAAAAGGTCTGGAATTTCCTGTCGTATTTATTGCAGGAACAGAAGAAGGCTTAATTCCTCACGGACGGGCAGTTGACGAAGGCGGAGATGCGGCAGTCGAAGAAGAACGCCGGCTTTTCTATGTAGCAATCACACGTGCACGCGATAAACTTTTAATTTCTTCATGCAGGAGCCGCAGAAGACAGAATTCTACAGTCGAAAGCCAGCCTTCCCGCTTTCTTGATGAAATTCCTGCACATTTAGTTCAATATCATGAACCTCAAAAAGAAGTCAGTGCTGACATGGCAATCGATTTGCTTCAGCAGATGAAAAAACGCTTTACGGCTCCAAAGGTTCCGGGCTTTTAATCAGCTTCCAGAATTCAGGATTTTCCTGTCCCACTCTCCAGAACGAAAGTTTGTCGATTCCCATACCGGCGTACATCCGGCATCTTGCGGCACAGCTTTCGGCAGTGTCGTAAAAAACACTAACCTTTGTTTTGGTGTCAAAAGTAAAACTCAAATCCCCGTCAGAAGATTTTTTAAAATTCCTGACTTTATTAGATTTTATAATGTCATCAACTTTATACATTCTGTAAGCTTTTCTTCCTACTGTTTCATCGTTCCATGCACGTGCATAAAAATGGCAGCCCATCACAAGTTTTTCTGAAGGAATTACAGTTTTTGCATAATCAGCAATTTTTCTGCACCATTCTACTGAAGCAATCGGACCAGGGCTGCTGGTTGACCAATGTTCGTCGTATGCCATTACAATGATTCTGTCAACAATCTTTGAAAGTTCTGCATAATCATAAGCATCCCGCTCATAGGTTCTCAAACGTGCAGGAATAGCAACAGTAAGCATTTTGCCTTTGAGTTTTTTCTTTAACTGTTTTAAAAAAGAACGGAAATTCTCGTCATCCTCTTTCATGACAAGCTCCCAGTCAATCTGAAGCCCGTCATAATCTTTACATTCATTTACAAGCTGCTTAATGATTTTTTTGCGGAGAGGAAGGTTTGGATCAAGAAGCAAATGAGTCTGTGCTTTGGAATCAACGCTTGAAACCAGATGAACTCTGCCTTTAAAATCAGGAAACTTCTCGTTTCGTGAAGGAACACTCACAAAATCAGAAAAATTATTCACTGCATGTACAAAATAACCAATATCTGTTACAGGATATTCCGGAGAAAAGAACGATTCTTCTCCAATCATAACATACCCCCAGATTTCATTCATGGAGATAAGGTTTTCGTCAGTTTTTAAGATTTCAGATTCAACTGCCGAAAGATTTAAATTAAAAACAAAAATGAAAAAAAAGCTCAGAAGCACATAGATTTTTCTGTACATTTATCCTCCCTTTAATATTATCGTCAAAAAAGGGAGTTTTTATGAATTCAGTCTGCTTTCCTAAAGAGAATATAATCAATGTTCATTCCAGTCTGTCCGCCATTTTGAAATCCTTTAGAATCATTCTGCTGCAATCTGACTGTAACAGTTTTTGGCTTTTCAAGAGTAAAACTCACAACAGAACGGGTCGTTAATTCGTATTTATCAACCGGTGGTTCTGAGCCATAAACCAGATAACTGTCATCATCTACACAGATAAAAAACCTTGAATGATTTGAAGCAGGAGAAAAAATACTAGCTAAACCTGAATAAGTGCCCTGAGGAAAATTTATTTTTGCAGCAGCACAAGAAGAATCATTTAATAATTTTAATGCAAAGAAATTTGAAGCTTTTTCATCTTCAATCAGATTAAAGTTTTCATAATACATATTTTCTGATTCTATCTTTAAATAGTTT
>NZ_JAZOUG010000065.1:0-4279 GCF_045657965.1 Treponema sp.
TGCCAGAACAACATTTATAAAGTTTTTGCCTTTAGTGATTGTTATTTCACCTAAAAACTGACGTTCATTGTCAGGGTATACTACGCTTATGTCGTAATTTTTTTTGCCGTTTACACATATTTTTCCGTTTTTTTCTGAAAGAACATCATAAGTCAGTGATTCTGCTACTACACCGTTTATAAAAATTGTTGTTTTGTATGGCATGGCAACATTCTGTTTTTCACGGTAAATCTGATAAACGCCTGAAGGCATTGTTTTTACAGTTCCCAAATCATAAATCTGACCTTTTTTGCTTACAGCTGTTACATTTTTGATTGTGAGCGGAAGTTCTTTGCCAATTCGGGGCATAAGAATTCTTGGATTTACATAAGTTTTGTTTTTTGTATCAATAACCTGAAATTCAAGACAGGCTTCTCCTTCCTGCCAGCCGGAAGTCCCTGTTGTGCCAAAAAATGTGCCGGCTGTGACATCTTTCATTTTGTAAGCTGATTCAAGATTGTCAGAATCTAAATTTGCATAAACAGTCAAAAGTGAATCGTTATGAGAGAGAAGAAGAGCGTTGCCAAGTGTGCTTTCAAAAAGTTCATCTTCATCATGTTCCGTTATAACTGCAAGAATTCGACCGTCAGAAGCTGCCTTTACTTCCCGGCTTTCTGAAAAAACTAATGCTGAACTTATTGTGCCTCCGCGAAGCTGTCCGAAATAAGAAAAGAAAGAATCTGACATTATTTCATTCTGCGGCCAGTCAAAAGCAAAAATGAATGAAAGTGAAATTAATGCAAGTGTAAAAAAAATCAGCTTTTTCATGATTTGTTCCTTATTTATGAATAATATCGATTTTTGAGATTCTTCCGTCTCTGCCGACAAACAGAGAATTTCCTTTTGTGGCAATAAATGCATTGTCAGCATCGAATGAAAATGAACCTGTCAGAACATCGAATGATTCAATGGTAGAAATTGTGTAAATATTTTCGTTTTTGCTCAGCACGATTATTTCATTTCCTGATTCAGTTTCCTGAATTGAAAGAATTCTGCCTTTTAAAGGAATCTCAGTATTTTTAAAAGTCCTGCAGTTTACAATTCCGATTCCGCTGGCACTGTTGTAAAAGACTTTTTTTTCGTCTCTGCTGAATTTTATTAAAACCTGCCGGTTAACTTCGTTTTCCATTGTTTTGAAAAATATGATGGAGGTGTGTGAACCGTAACTTTCATCCGTTTTTTTTGAAATTACAAATCTCTGGCTGTCCTGACCGGAAAGGGTTGCAATGTATTTTGAGCTGTCTGAAACAGCTATTCCCAGAATGACCTCATAGTTACTTCCGCCCGGATTGTACTGCTGTGAAATATTTCCTTCGCTGTCAAAAACAATTACAGAGCCGTTTGCAAATCCTGCGGCTGTTCCTGTTGCTGATGATGAAAAAGCTGTAATTGGTGTGAAACCTTCGTATTTCCATGCAGCAGAACCATCATCGTTAAGTTTTGCAAAACTGTTTCCGCCTGGAAGAAAAATAAATTTTCTGTTTTCTGCAAAATATGGAAATCCTTTTTCTGTGATTTTTGCAATTTCATTGTTTGAAGCGTCATTGATTATAATTTCATCTGAAGAAGTTCCGTAGAGGGAATATGAATTTTCTGAAATACTCGCTTTGTATGGAAAAGTAATGTAATTAAGAATTTTTCCATCGGTGTTGAACCAGCCTAAATTCTGACCCATTTTGAACGGAACTATATTTGAAAAATCTTCCTGAGAAAGGGGATTGCTGTCATCTTTAATATATGATTCCAAATCAATTGTCCATACAGGAAGAAACTGAATTTCCTGAGATAATGATTTAGATGCGGTAATTAAATAAAAAACAGCTAAAGATATAAAAACAGGGATTATGATTTTTAATTTTTTGTTCATATTGAACATTATAGAAAATATTTAATTGTTGATAAAGGCTTTTGAATAAATCTGCTGACTGTATCCCCTGTAATCTTAAAAATTTAAAAAAATTAAATAAAAAATCCTGTAAAAAGGTCGGAAAAATGAAAATTATGGTTAGAAAATGCCAAAAAATCGATAAAAATTGTATGACTTGACATAATACCGCAAAGTTTGCAAAATAAAGTATAAAAATTCAATAAATTATGAGGTGCTATCGTGGGAGACGATATTCTTACAATCGAAGAAGTTGCTAAATATCTTAGGGTTTCAGAACGTACTGTTTATGACTGGGCTCAAAAAGGAGAAATCCCTGCCGGCAAAATCGGAACTGTCTGGCGTTTTAAAAAAACTGAAATCGAAAAGTGGGTTAATGAACGTCTTTCATCATCTCAGAAACCATCGGAGAGTAAACAAGTGGTTACGGCAAAAAATATTCTTTCACCTGACAGAATTGTCTTTATTGATCATTCCACAAAACATGATGCAATTGTAGAGCTTGCTCAGAATCTTGCAACAGCTCCCCAAATTAAAAACGAAAAAGAGCTTATCGAAGAAATTTTAAAGCGTGAGGAACTTATGTCTACAGCTATTGGCCGTGGAATTGCAATTCCTCATGTCAGACTTTCTTCAGTTACAGACCTTGTTATGAGTGTAGGTATCTGTAAAAATGACCTGCTTGATTTTCAGACAATCGATGATACTCCTGTACGCCTGCTGATTATGATTGCAGCTGCTTACAATCAGCATTCTTATTATCTGCAGACTTTGAGTTTCTTCAGTTCAAAACTTAAAAATAAAGATGTCCGTGATTCTCTGCTTAACTGCAAAGATCCAATGGAAGCTTACAAAATTCTTACATCAGAGTAATTATGAAAATTAAATTCAAGATTTTTGTCCTTACTGTTTGTGCTGTTTGTTTTCTCTCTTCATGCGTAAAATCGAATCAGCTTAATTCTGTAAACGAAAATAAACTTTTTACACTTGATTACGGAAATTTTGAAAACGAACTGAATCTTTTTGATCTTGCAAAGAAAGGAAATATCCGCACCTATATGACTATGCGGGACGGCTTTTTCTATATAGCAAACGGTGAGTCTAAAAAAATCCTTGAATTTAATTCATATGGTGATTTATTGAGCCTTTACTACAATGATGAAGTCTTAAAAGATGTTGCTTTTGCCGGTAAAAACTCAACAAATTCTACAAAAAAAGCAGTTTCTTATCCGTTTAATACTTTAGGTCCTATTGCGATTGATTCCAGAAAATATATTTATGCAATTGATACTTTACCTGTTGAACGGCAGGAACGTGATATTTCAAACAGACTTCTGCTTTCTTCTGTTGTGCTGCGTTTTGATTCAAGCGGTAAATTTATTGATTATATTGGACAGGAAGGTCCCGGCGGTACACCGTTTCCATTTGTAAAAAATGTTTATACAACTCGCGAAAATGAGCTGGTAGTTATCTGTACTTCAAATGACGGTCTTACAGCATACTGGTTTAACACAAATGGATTTCTTTTGTATACAGTTCCTGTTTCAAAAGAAAATGTTCCGAAAATCCAGCGCGATGAGTCTTCAGATGTGCCATACTATGTTTCTATAACGAATATTGTTCCGGATTGTTCAGAGCATAAACTTTATGTAAATGTTGATTATTACGCTGCTTCTCTTGATTCGCAGCTTAAGGTTCAGTCTGGAATAGATTATTATACAACTCTTTTGTGTCCGCTTAATGTAGAAACAGGTTTTTATGATGAGCCTCTGGAAATTCCAAGCTATGAATATGCACTCACTGAAAATCTTACAAAAGAAATTTATAATCTTCCCTATGACTTTCTTGGCGTAACTGAAAACGGCTGGTTTTTCTTTATTGTTCCTAATGAAGAAGGTTTTATCGTACAGATGGTTCAGCCTGACGGGCAGAGAATTGTAAAGCGCTCACTTTCTGTGGACCATTCAAAAATTCTGTATTACACTCTTTCTTTGAGCGGAAAGGGTATTATTTCGGCTCTTTTTGTTAAAAATGAAAATGCAGAAACTGTCTGGTGGCGTACAGATTCACTTCTGGCTTCTTTTGTAAATCAATAGGAATAATTATGGATTTTTCAAAATTTGAAGAAACCAGAACTGATGAAGAGCAGAAAAATTCAGATGAAAATCTTGTATTTCATTACAACCGTAAAGAACGGCTGGCTCATGCTCCAAAAATCGTACAGGATTATTATTCAGGTGAATTTAAACCCTACAAAGGCGGTCTTTTTAAATCTCTTGTAAACACCAAGGCAAACCGGCTTCTTTTTGTCACAATAGTTTTTGCTTTTGGAATTATTTTATTTGTTAATTATTT
>NZ_JAZOUG010000066.1:0-2154 GCF_045657965.1 Treponema sp.
TGGCGGAACACCAACAAGCCTAACCGCAGAAGGTCTTGAACTTCTTTTAAAAAATATCCAAAAAAAATTTAATCTAACCGAAACCTGCGAATTCACAGTTGAGGCAAACCCGAAAACCTTAGACAAAGAAAAGCTTGAAACCTTAAAAAAATACGGCGTAAACCGCATTTCAATCGGCGTTCAATCCTTTAACGATAACGAGCTTTCGGCTTTGGGCAGAGTTCATACAGGAATAGAAGCGGAAGAAACTATTAATCTTGCAAAAAAATATTTTGATAACATAAGTATTGACCTTATGTGTGCAGTTCCAAATCAAACAAAAGAAAGCTTCCGCCAAAATCTTGAAAAAGCCTTTTCTTTAAAACCACAGCACATTTCCTGTTACAGCTTGATTTTAGAAGAAGGCACGCCGTTATTTGACGAAAACGAAAAGGGAAATCTTGTGCTTCCTGATGAAGACACAGAGCGTGAAATTTATGATATGCTAGTAACTGAAATGGAAAAGCAGGGCTACCTGCAGTACGAAATTTCAAACTTTGCTAAAAGCGGGTTTGAGTCAAGACATAACAAAAAATACTGGCAATGTGATGAATATATCGGCATTGGACTTTCAGCACATTCCTACATTGATGGCATTCGTTTTTCAAATACCGACGATTTTTATTCCTATATAAAAGGAGATTTTTCCGCTGGTGAATGTGAAGTTCTGTCAACAGAAGACAAAATGAGCGAATTTATCTTTTTGGGACTTAGAATGACAGATGGAGTTTCAAAAACTGAATTTGTAAACAGGTTTGGCGTCGAAATGGAAAAGATTTTTGAAAAACCGCTGTTAAAATTCAAGAAAATGGGAATGATAGAGGAAAAAGGTGACATAATCTGTCTTTCAAAAAAAGCGATTTCTGTTTCAAATCAGGTTATGTGCGAATTTATATTATAATTATGAACTTTTTGTAAAAAACCTTAAAAAACATTGGAAAAAGTATTGACAAATCAAGGAAATAGGGGTATTATTAGTACTGTTAGCACTCGGTGTTGGTGAGTGCTAACAGTATTTTAAATTAGGAAGGTGAGAGAGCGATGGAGCTTAGCGAAAGAAAACAAAAAATTCTTCAAGCGGTAATTGATGAATACATCGGCACTGCCGAGCCTGTTGGCTCTCGTGCTATTTCAAAAAAGAATGAGCTTGGCTTATCTTCTGCCACCATTCGTAACGAAATGGCGGACCTTGAAGAGATGGGATTTTTGATTCAGCCCCATACTTCAGCGGGAAGAGTTCCTTCCGATGTGGGATACAGATTTTACGTTAACTCACTTATGAGGCGTTACCAGATGAGCGTTGAGGCACTTGAGAAGATGCAGGCCATTATGGCAGACCGAGTAAATCAGCTTGAGCTTATTATCAAAAAGGCAAGCCTTATGGCATCAACTCTGACCGAATACACAACGGTGGTAACATCACCGAAACTGACCAGTGCCAGAATCAAAAAGATTGAGCTTGTGAGCCTTGGTTTCGGCAACGTTATGATTGTAATTATAACAAGTGCAGGAATTATAAAAAATCAGTCGGTAGAGCTTGATTTAAATGACGTTGAAGCATCAAAACTTTCCGAAGTTTTAAACCGCAGAATAAGCGGACTTACAGCAGAAGACCTTACTTTAGACAAAATCAAGGAAATCGGCAAAGAGATTGATGAAAGCTTTGATATTGCACCAAAGGTGATTATAAATATGCTGAACTTCGTGTACGAGGCAATTGATTCCCTTGACTACACCGAAGTTTACGTAAACAACGCAAAATCAATCCTTTCATACCCTGAATTTTCTGATGTTGGAAAGGCAAGAGAAATGCTTGCATTTTTAGATGACAAGGATAATCTTGTAAAGCTTTTAGGCAGTGCAAAGGACGGCGTTGACATAAAAATCGGTGCGGAAAACGAGTTCAAAGAGCTTGAAAATTCCAGTATGATTACGGTAAACTACTCCATGAATGATAAAACAATCGGACGAATCGGCGTAATCGGACCTAAGCGAATGAATTACGCAAAGGTTATTGCAAGTCTTGATTGTATATCAAATCAGGTAGATAAAATACTTTACGAACTATACAACAAAGAAGGAGATGTGTAAAAGTTGGCAGAAGAAGAAAAGAGC
>NZ_JAZOUG010000067.1:0-22239 GCF_045657965.1 Treponema sp.
TGTAACCGACAACTCCTGCCTTGTATTCTGCTAAAACCTTTACTCTCAAGTCAATTGGATAAGGAATTGTAACTCCCATTTTCTAACCTCCAAAAAGTGTCTAACTTTTTGGGGTCAGTTCATAGTGTGACGCTGGGGAGAGACTTCTCCCCTGAAAACATGTTTATCCTTTTTCAATTATATGATATTCTTTCAGCGGAATTAATAAATGAAAAACTGGATTAAAAAACATATTACAAGAAACGATGTGGGCTCTTTATACGATAAATTCGGAGTAAATGCGCTTACTGCTTCAATTCTTGCGCGCCGTGGTATTACCGAAGGCCAGGACGTGCAGTTTTTCCTTGAAGATGATTTACGCTTCATGCACAATCCTTTCCTTTTTAATAATATGGAAGATGCCGTAGACCGCATTTTACAGGCAAAGGATGAAGGTGAAAAGGTCTTGATTTTCGGTGACCGAGATGTTGACGGAATCACTTCTACTGCCGTTCTTTATGACTATCTTACTTCTATTGGTATTGATGTAACCTGGCGGCTTCCCGGCGGAACTGACCCTTACGGCCTCAATAAAAATGCCGTTGACGATTTTGAAAAAAACTTCGGTTCGCTTGTAATCACTGTTGACTGCGGAATTTCAAATGTCGAAGAAATTGCCTATGCTTCTTCAAAAGGTATGGATGTAATCGTTCTGGATCATCATACTCCGCCGGAAGTTCTTCCTTCACCTGCAATTATTGTAAATCCAAAGTGCGAAGACTCCGGTTATCCTTTTAAAGATATTTCCGGCTGTGCAGTTGTTTATAAAGTTGTTACAGCCCTTCGTTTTGCACGCACGGAACTTTATAAAAATGAAGTTGCACTTCTTACCGCAAAAATCAATCCTGACCAGCTTTCTGCAACAATTGAAGTCTTAAAACTTCAGAATCTTGTAGAAAAAGCACGTTTTTCAGAAGTAATTCAAAGCGGAACTTCAATCATGAATACAAAACTTGTTGACTTTTTGCGCGGTCAGCAGATTTTTGTCTGGGATGAAAAATCAACTTCTGCAATTCTGTCGCAGGTATTTACAAGCGGGGCTGAGTTCAATTTTCTTGATCTTCGCCCTGAAGCTGCAAAAATATCCCCTGCTTTTGCAAATCTTTCTCTGGAACAGTTAAAGTCGAAATCTCGTCTTGCCCGCTATAATCCTTCCTTTGATTCAGAAATTATGGGCTTTTATAATGTTTTTGTTACTTTTATGAATTCCCAGATTGCACGGCAGTTTCCTCAGAATGCAGCTGCGAACGAACGTGATTTACAGCTTGTAGCACTTGCGGCCCTTGCTGACATTATGCCTTTAAAAAACGAAAACAGAATTTTTATCAGAAATGGAATTGCTTCCATGAATAAAGGCAGAGCCCGTGAAGGGTTAAAAGAACTTTTAGCTGCCCAGAATTTACTTGGAAAGAGAATTACAGCGACTGAGCTTTCATGGAATATAAATCCTGCACTGAATGCAACCGGTCGTCTTGGTCAGCCGGAAACAGGCCTTGAACTGTTTCTGGAAAAAAATCCTGAAAAACGTACTGAAATTGCCCGTAAAATTATTGAACTGAACAATGAACGCAAGGAACTTGGAAATAAAGGCTGGGAATTTGCTTCATTTAAGGCAAAAGAAAGTATCGAAAAATATTCTGGAAAGCTTTGCGTTATTATCGATGATTCCGGTGAGCAGAAAATTAACCGCGGTGTTTCCGGCACAATTGCAGGAAAACTTGTAAATATTCACGATATTCCTGCCATGGTAATTACTTTTGTTGATGAAAATGCAATCGGTTCAATGCGAAGCTGCCGTGGGTTTGAAGTGCTTTCTCTGCTTGATAAAATGGCTGAGCTTTTTGTAAGTTATGGCGGACATGCCTATGCGGCGGGCTTTACTTTCAAAAAAGAACGGATTCAGGATTTTCTTTCTGCTCTTGATAAATTTGCACCGCAGATTGAACTCTCTTCTTCAGAAAGTGAACAGATTAATGTTGATGCAGAAATACCTGCTGATTATTTAAAGCCTGATTTACTTGCAGTTGTTGACGATTTTGAACCTTATGGCGAAGAAAACCGGGAGCTTACCTTTATGAGTAAAAACCTTCGTATTTCTGATGCCCTTATCTTAGGAAAAGAGCAGCAGCATTTAAAGCTTACTTTTGATTTAGGAAAAACTAAGTGGCCGGCCCTTTTTTGGGGTGGTGCAAAAGCACTGCATAATGATTTTGATAAAGGGGACTTGGTTGATGTGCTTTATCAGGTAAACCGGAATACTTATAACGGTGTTGAAAGTCCTCAGCTTGTAATTACTGATATACGGAAAAGCCTGTAATGTCTGTAACAACTGAACAGCTTATAAAATTAAGCGAACATATTTCTTATCTCAAAATGCCGACTAATATCGGGCTGATTACAATTTGTCGTGATGACGGAATAACGGAACTTTATCTTATTGATTCCGGCAATGATGAAACAAACGGTGCGCGGATTCTGGATTTTCTCAACACAAAATTTACACAATACAGGCTTAAAGCAATTATAAATACACATTCGCATGCCGATCACTGCGGTGGAAATTCGTATCTTGTCCGTAAAACCGGCTGTGAAGTGTGGGCTTCTAAAGGTGAAGCATATCTTATGGAATTTCCTGATATTGAAACTCAGCTTGTCTGGGGTGGAACGGCAATTCATGACATCCGCTCAAAATATCTGCTTGCAGAAGCGTGCAGGGTTAACAGAGTTTTTAATGGTGAAGAAGAAATTGCTGTTTCCTGTGATAACGGAAAAATTCTTCTGAATGTGATTTCACTTCCCGGCCATTATGTAGATCAGACTGGTTTTTTGTTCACGGATACTGACGGTAAAAAAATTATGTTTGCCGGTGATGTGCTTTCAGGCCGGAATTCCATTAAAAAACACTGGATTCAGTATCTCCTTGATGAAACAAAAACAAAAGAATCACTGGAGAAAATACAGAATATAAAAGCTGATTTTTACATTCCCGGTCATGGAGATATAGTTGACAATATCGAAGGAATTGCTGAATTAAACCTGCTTGCGATTCTTGAAACTGAAGACATGATTATTGATGAACTTAAAATTCCAAAAACAATGGAACAGCTTTTAAAAGCTGTTGCTGACCGGAGCGGAATTACTTTAAAAACAAGTCAGTTCTGCCTGATTGGAAGTACTCTCAGATCTTATGTCACAGGATTGTATGAATCAGGAAAAATAAGTTACGAGATTCTTGAAAATCAGATGTTCTGGAAAAAAGTTTAATAAAAACTGGCATAACATATTGCGTGTTATTGACATAAAACAAGGATTTGTATATATTTATTAAATCACTTTAAGGGGATAGCATACTAATGATTTTTCCTTTGGAACAGACTGTAAAATTTAATGAAAATATTTACGAAGCAACTGTTGCTGCAAGTCACCGTGCTTATCAGCTTGCAATGATTAAAGATGAGCGCATTGAAGAAAACGACGGTAAAGTTGTATCGCTTGCTGCAAAACAGCTTTTCAATTCTGAAGTCCAGTACCGCAGAATTGAAGATAAAAACTAGGACATAAAAGGCTGCCCTTGACCAAAGAACAGCTTTTGTTAATAATAAATCTAAATCGAGACTAAGGAGTGCCATCGTGCCTTGTGGAAAAAAGAGAAAGCGTCAGAAGATTGCAACACATAAGCGAAAGAAGATGCTTAGACGAAATCGACATAAGAGTAAGTAACAGTAATTGATTTCAGAATATTTCAGTTGTTTCTGGTTCAACCTGTTTATTCTTTGTCAAAGGAGACCGCCGAAGTTAATTGACTTAGCGGTCTTTTTTTTATGGGGTTTTATACGTTCCTTTCAAAAATTAATTCCCCGTCAGATGTAAAAAAAATTGCAGAAAATGATTTACCGTCCCTTTGTTCGGAAATCCGGAAGTGTATAATTGAAACTGTAGCAAAAAACGGCGGTCATTTAGCAAGTAATCTTGGTGTTGTTGAACTTACAGTAGCTCTTCACAGAGTTTTTGACAGCCCTGAAGATGCAATTATTTTTGATGTCAGCCATCAGTGTTATACACACAAACTTTTGACGGGCAGATATTCACAGTTTTCTTCTCTTCGTAAGCATGCAGGTATTTCTGGTTTTACCCGCCAGAGTGAAAGTGTGCATGATTTTTTTGATAATGGTCATTCAAGTACTTCCATATCACAGGGTTTAGGGCTTTTAACAGCCTGGGAAAAATTTGAAAAAGAACAGCGGGCTTTGGGATTTAATCCTAAACCCAGAAAAGTTGTTGTTGTAATTGGAGACGGGGCTTTAACAGGCGGACTTGCATACGAAGCTTTAGCTCACTCAGGCCAGCTTTCAAAAAATTTAATTGTTGTTGTAAATGACAATCAGATGTCAATTTCTCCGAATAATGCAGCTATTTCCCGTTATTTAAGCTCTCTTACAATGACAAGTTTTTACCAGCGTTTCAGATATTTTATAGACGGCTTAGTCGATAAAATCCCAAACTCAAAAAATCACATCGGAAAATTTATTTACCGCATTAAGCGTGCTATAAAAGGTATGTTCCTTTCCAATAATTTTTTTGCAGACCTTGGTTTTGAATATGTTGGTCCTTTAGACGGTCATAATATTAAAGAGCTTGAAGAAAATTTACAGAGAGTACGCCGGCTTCCTAAGCCTGTAATTGTTCATGTTCACACTAAAAAGGGTAAAGGTTATTCTCCTGCCGAAAATGATCCGGCAAGTTTCCATGGTGTTGGTCCGTTTCAGATTTCAGACGGCAAAATGGAAAAATTCGATACTTTGAGTTTTACAGAAGCTTTTAATAAATCACTTATGGCAATAGCTTCAAGCAATACAAGAATTATGGCTGTTACGGCTGCCATGTCAAAAGGTACTGGCCTTGATACTTTTGCACGTCATTATCCGGACAGATTTTTTGATGTCGGGATTGCTGAAGAGCATGCAGTAACTTTTGCAGCAGGGCTTTCCCGCGGCGGTATGATTCCTGTTGTAGCAATTTACTCTACTTTTATTCAGCGCTCTGTTGATCAGATTATTCATGATGTAGCCCTTTCAAATTACCACGTAATTTTTTGTTTTGACAGAGCCGGTGCAGTTCCTCAGGATGGTGAAACACATCAGGGAATCTTTGATATTGCACTTTTGCGGCCGGTTCCAAATCTTACAATCCTTTGTCCTGCAACAGCTTTGGATTTGAGTTTATGCCTTATGTGGGCTGTAAATGTTAAAAAGCCTGTAGCAGTCCGTTATCCAAAACTTTCATGTCCTTCAGAACTACCTTCCTTTGAAAATGAAATTATCGAAGGAAGGGGGGTTCTGATTAAAAATGAAGAATTTGCTCCTAATTTAAGCGTTGATTTTGAAGATTCTTCAAACAGCAAAAAAATGCTTTTGGTATGTACCGGAGGAATTTTTGATGAAACTTTAGTTTTAGCAAGAAATCTTTTACAGAAAGGCGTAAATACTGATATTTATTCACTCAGGTTTATTAAGCCTCTTGATGAAGATTATTTCCTCTCTTTATCCGGAAATTATGATGAAGTATGCGTGATTGAAGATGGAATTAAATCCGGAGGAATCGGTGAGTATATTCAGAATCTTCTTTTAAATAATGACTTTAAGAATGTTAAGATTTTTGCTTTTCCTGATAAGTTTATATCTCATGGTTCACGGCAGGAAGTTCTTGCTGATGCTTCTTTAACTGCAAGACAGATTTTAACCGAACTGCTTTAAAATTAGAATATGAAAACACTTTTACTTTTAAACCGCACAATTTCGACAGCACTTCCTTCATTTGTTATGGGAATTGTTAATGCAACTCCGGATTCGTTTTTTGAAAAAAGCAGGGGAGGAGTTGAGACTGCACTTCGTCTGATTGATGAAGGAGCTGATATTCTTGATATTGGCGGAGAATCGACACGGCCTGGAAGTGAATATATAAGTGCAGATGAAGAAATCCGGCGCGTTATTCCTGTGATTTCAGAAATCCGCAAAGTCAGTAATATTCCGATTTCAGTTGATACAAGAAAATCTGAAGTTATGAAGGCCTGCTTTGAAGAAGGTGCTGATATTTTAAATGATATTTCGGCTCTTGAAGATGATGAAAAACTTGCTTCCTTTGCCGCTCAAAAGGAAATACCGGTAATTTTAATGCACAAACGGGGGAATCCTTCAACTATGCAAAAAAATACCGTATATCAGAATATTTTTGATGAAGTTAACGGTTATCTTATAAATAGAATTGAGTTTGCAAAAGCCAGAGGCATAAGTGAACAGAAAATCTGGCTGGATCCTGGAATCGGTTTTGGAAAAAATACTGCTGATAATTTTGAACTTATCCGCAGGTGCGGTGAAATAGCAGAAGGAAAATTTCCGCTTCTTATGGCTCTTTCCAGAAAAACCTGCATTGGTGAAGTTACAGGAAGGGCAGTCGAAGAACGGCTTTCTGGAACGCTTGCTGCAAATTTGATTTCAGTTCAAAATGGCGCTTCGATTGTTCGTGTTCATGATGTAAAAGAATGTGCCGATTCCCTCAAAATCTTGTCTTATGTGGATAAAATTCCGAAAATATAATATAATGTTTCTGGAGTTTTGTGATTGAACGCTTTTGATGGATTGCTGACACTTTATAATTTTGCTCGTCCAATAATCGATGTCCTTGTAATGACCTTTCTGCTTTATAAGGCTTATCAGATTATCGTCAAAACAAACGCAATGCAGATTATTAAAGCCGGAATTGTCGTGGCTTTGTTTTATGCATTTGCTTTCCTTTTAAAACTTTCTACACTTCTCTGGATTTTAAATAAACTTGCACCTGGTTTTGCAATTGCTTTTGCTATTATCTTCCAGCCGGAACTTCGAAAAGTCTTTTTAAGAATCGGTCAGAATGATTTTTTCAATTTTAAAAACCGTTCCCGGCATACTTATGTTGATACCGCCGTTGTAGCTGCCGAAACTCTTTCAAAGCTTAAAAAAGGTATGCTGGTTGTTTTTACCCGTCATACCCGTCTTGATGATATTATCGAAACCGGAACAAAACTTAATGCAGATATTTCTTCTGCACTTCTTGTAACGATTTTTGGACATGAAACTCCTTTGCATGATGCAGCCTGCATAGTTCAGAATGGTAAAGTTATTGCTGCCGGCTGTTTTTTGCCCTTAAGTGAACAGTATGACATCAAAAAAACATTTGGAACCCGTCACAGAGCCGCTTTAGGTCTTTGTGAAACAACCGATGCAGTTGTTCTTGTTGTTTCTGAAGAAACCGGCGCAATCAGCCTTGCTTATGATTCAAAACTTCACTATGACTTAAAGCCGCTTCAGATTACCAAGATGCTTGAGAATTTACTTGAAATTTCTGCTGCACAGAGAACAATAGAGGATACAATCGATGAAAGTAAAGCAACTATTAGATAAAATTCTCGAAAACTGGCAGGTAAAAGCGGTTTGTTTTGTAATTTCTCTCTTTCTTTATGTGATTTATCAGAATCAGAGCGTTGATAAAAAAGTTTTTTCTGTTCCGCTTACTGTTGAATCGAAAAACGGTTATGTTTCAGTTGAACCGCATCCCAAAACAATTGCAGTTTCTGCGCGTGGAAAAGCCGAAGACCTTGCTCAGGTTCGTGAATCTGATTTGAGGGCCTACCTTGATTTAAGTTATGTTTCACAGGATGGAAGTTATGATTTTCCTGTTCTGGTTACACTTTCTGATTCAGCAAGCGTTTTAAATCCGCTGGAAATTAAAGTAACTCCAGAAAAAGTAAAACTTCGGGTTGAAGAAGAAATTACTTCCTATGTTGATATTGTTCCACTTGTTATGGGAAAGCCTGCAAACGGATATTTGTATAAATCTTCAACAGTAAAACCTGCTCAAATTGCAATATCAGGTCCACGGTCAATGATAAAAAACTGTAAATCTTTACAGACAATGCCGGTTTCAATGTCTGATGCCAGTAAAGATTTTTCTGCAAAAACAAAAGTTGAAAAAAAAGGAATGTTTATTCATCATGACGATATTGATGTAAATGTTGACGTTCAGCTTGAAGAAATTACAACTCAAAAACAATTTGAAAAAGTCCCGGTAAAGATTTTAAATCTGCCGGATGAACTTGAAATCCGTGCCATGACAAGCGAGATAACTGTTACATTGGCCGGAACTTATAATTCACTTGAAAATTTTGTTCCGGATGAAACTTTTGTAACTGCCGATGTTTCTCAGGTTACAGAGCCCGGTACTTACTATATTGATCTTTCCTATAATATTCCAAAAAACTTTTCAATGTCCGAAGGATTTACTAAATCCATTCCTGTTACATTCACTTTAAAGCCGTTGACAAATCCTGATGAAGAAAAAATTACTATCGTAGAAAGCGACAGTGGTCAGCTGGAAGAAAAAGTAGAAAAAAGGAGAAAACGGTGATTTTCGGAATTGGAACTGATATTGTAAAAGTTTCTCGTTTTGAAAAATGGCTTAAAAATCCTGAAATGATTCAGCGTTTTTTTAATAAGTGTGAAATTTTACCGGATTTAGTTCCTTTGCAGGAAAATAAAATTCAGGCTTTATGTGAATATTATGCAGCCCGTTTTGCCTCAAAAGAAGCTTTTTCTAAGGCGCTTGGAACCGGTTTTGCAGGTCTTGAATTATCTGATTTTGGAATTATAAAAGACGAAAATGGGAAACCTGATTTTTACTTTGGAGAAAAAACTTCCGTACTTATTCAAAAAAAGTGCGGAAATTCCTGTAAAGTCCATGTTTCTATTTCACATGAAAAAGAATTTGCTGTATCATTTGTAATGATTGAAAAATATAATCAAGCGGAGGGGCAGAATGTATAGAAAATCTTCTAAGCCTGAGTCAAATCCTGATAAAAAATTAAAACTTTCATACTGGTCAAAAACTAAATGCCGGTGTCCTGTCTGTCAGCGGGATTTTGCAAAGGAAGAGATGCTTACTGGAAGCGGACGAATGAATGCAGGCGACCTTACAGATGAACTTCACAGAAATTATATTCCTTCAGTAAAATACGGTGAAGTTTTTCCGCTTATTTACGCTGTTGGTGCATGCCCAAGATGTCATCTTGCTTTGTTCTGGAAAGATTTTGAAGAAATAAAAGATAAAGATTCAATCGAAGCTCTTCGAGATGATGATGATAACCGCAAAAAAAAAGTTGAGACAATCTTCCCGCATTACGATTTAACCCGTGAACGTAATCTTCTTGATGGTGCTGCCATGTATTATCTGGCACTGCTTTCTTATGAAAAAGTTGATCTGGGATATGCCCCGACATTTAAGCGTGCGATGATTTGCCTTCGGCTTGCATGGCTTTGTGATCATCTTAATAAAATGATTCCAGGCTACAATTATGACTACGTTTCAAGTGTTTTTTATAAAAAGTCGGCATTTTTTTATGAACAGACTTTGCTTAATGAAACCGGTGGTATTGAAACAATTACGGCTGTAAATAATTTTGGTCCCGATATGGATAAAAATTACGGTTATGACGGAGTTATTTATTTAACAGGCCTGCTTGAATATAAATACGGTCAGACTGAAGATATGCCTCTTCGTTACAAAAAACTTGATGCTGATAAGCGTGCAATCGCCCGTATTTTCGGACTCGGTAAATCTTCAAAAGCAAAACCTGGTCCGCTTCTTGAAAATGCACGAAATCTTTATGATAAAATTACAGATCTGCTTAAAGAAGCAAATACGATTGATTTTGATGACGACGATGAAGAATAATGCGTAATATTTTACTCACAGTTTCTTATGACGGCACAGATTTCTGCGGCTGGCAGAGGCAGGATAAAAGTGATAAGGGAAAGCCTGTCCGTACTGTTCAGGGCGAAATCGAAAAGTCACTCGAAAAAATTCATAAAACTCACATAAACCTTACAGGAAGCGGACGCACTGATTCCGGCGTTCATGCTTTTGCTCAGGCAGCAAATTTTTATTCTACAATCGATACAATCCCTGTAGAAAAATATGTTCCTGCAATTAATGCTTTTCTGCCTCCAGATATACGAATTGTCGATTCTAAAGAAGTAGACGAAAGCTTTTCTTCAAGATTTTCTGCAACAAGCCGCACTTATCATTATTTTATTCATACAAAAAATCCTTTTGCTTCTCAGATGCGCTATGTGTGGCCGGTTCATTATAAACCTGATTTAGAAAAACTTAATAAAATGGCTTCGTATTTACGCGGAGAACTTGACTGTGCAGCCTTTGCAGCGGCAGGGGATGCAAGTCTTTCAACGTGCCGCTATATTGATGATGCTCATTTTTTTATTGATGATAAAGATTCAGATATAATTGTTTTTGAAATTACTGCAAATGCTTTTTTGTGGAAGATGGTCAGAAGTATTACCGGAAGTCTAATTCACTTTGAAAAAAGCGGAAAAGAGCCTGAATATTTTAAAGAAGTGCTTGATTCTTGTGACCGCAAAAAAGCAGGCCCAACGGCTCCTCCAACAGGGCTTTTTCTGTATAAAATAAGTTTTGAAGGGGAGAGAAGGCACGTATGACAAAAGACGACAAATTAAAAATCTATAATCTTCTTAAAACTGCTTCCGATTCTTTGTTCGGTTATTCTTCTAAAGAATTTGCAGGTGATATTCCGGAATTTAGCGATGATTCAGAAAACGAGGACCGTAATGATTTTCAGCCTGCTTCTGACTCGACTCTTTTTCATATCAGTAAAAAAATCTCTGAATGTAAAAGATGCCAGCTTTCTGCCACAAGGCGTAATGTTGTTCCAGGAATGGGAGTTGAAAACCCGCTTGTTCTTGTTATTGGTGAAGCACCCGGTGAAGAAGAGGATAAGCAGGGCTTACCTTTTGTAGGACCCGCAGGTCAGCTTTTAGATAAAATGCTTGCAGCAATTTCTCTTTCAAGACAGAAAAACTGCTATATTGCAAATATTGTAAAATGCCGGCCACCTGCGAACAGAAATCCGCTTTCTGAAGAATGTGATGCATGCAGGCCTTTTTTAGATGCACAGATTACAGCCTTAAAGCCAAAGGCAATTTTATGTGCAGGAAGCGTTGCCGTAAAAAATCTTTTACACACAGAAGACGGAGTAATGAAACTTCACGGTCAGGTGCTTGAATATAAAAGAATTCCAGTGGTTACAACATGGCATCCGAGTGCACTTTTGAGAGAGCCTGCCAATAAAAGGCCTGCCTGGGAAGATTTAAAAGTATTCCGTAATGTGCTTCTGGGAATTGATGCGGGCTACGAAAAATAAATGGCGCGCTTTCTTCAAATCGTATTGAATATTCCTCTTAATCAGGCTTTTACCTACCTTGACTGTGAAAACCCTGAAAATAAAAGCCGTGTCGGTTTCCGTGCTGATTTAAAATTCGGTAACAGGCGCATGACAGGATTTGTAATTTCAGAAAGTGAAACTCTTCCTTCAGAATGTCCTGTTGAAGAAAATAAAATCCGTCCGATTCTTCGTATTCTTGATGAAAAACCGCTTGTTACAAAGGAGCTTTTAGAAACTGCAAAATGGCTTTCATATTATTATCTGTGTTCACTGGGTGAGGCTGTTTCTGCAATGATTCCTAGTGGAAAGCGTGAAAGTGAAGCCGGCGGTTTTTCTTTTCTCGAAGAAACGCCTGAAATAAAGGCCCGGACTTTAAGCGAAGAACAGAAGAATGCAGTTCAGGGGATTCTTTCATCTGAAGAAAATCTTCACTATCTTTATGGTGCGACAGGGACTGGAAAAACTGAAGTTTTTATGCAGGTCTGTGAAGCCCTCCTTTTAAGCGGCAAGGGCGTAATTTATCTGGTGCCTGAAATAGGGCTTACAAAACAGGTAATCGAAGCTGTTGTTTCAAGATTCGGCAATACGGCAGCAGTTTTACATTCAGGTCTTACACCAAGCCAGAAGCTTTCTGAATGGCATAGAATTTTAAATAAAGAAGCGCGCATTGTAATAGGGGCAAGAAGTGCGGTTTTTGCTCCTGTTCCCGACCTTGGAATGATTATAATCGATGAAGAACACGACGGCTCTTACAAAAGCGGAAATACTCCGCGTTATCATGCACGGCAGGTTGCAATGTACAGGTGTGCGAAAGCAAAAATCCCTCTTTTGATGGGAAGTGCTACTCCGAGTGTTGAAGCCTGGAAGTTAATGGAAGACGGCTTAATTAAAAAACATGTTTTAACAAAGCGTCTTGCAGGCGGTGCAATGCCTGAAATTAAATGCATAAATCTTTCAGGTCTTTCAATTGAGGGGGCTGTTTCTCCTGTTTTGCAGAAAGAAATTGAAAATACTTTAAAAGAAAAACGTCAGACAATTTTGTTCCTGAACCGGCGCGGTTTTACTCATTTTTTCAGGTGTAATTCGTGCGGATTTGAACTAAAATGCAAAAACTGTTCTGTTTCACTCACTTTCCACAAGGCAGAAAAACGCCTGCGCTGTCATTACTGCGGCTATTCTGTTTCGCCTCCGCCAAGCTGTCCTGAATGCGGTTCTCTTGATGTAGGTTATTCCGGCTTTGGAACAGAATTTATCGAAACTGAAGTAAAAGCAAAATTCCCGAATGCGCGAATAGTCCGTGTTGATACTGATTCTTCAAGCCGTAAAGGAGAACTTGCCGAAAAGATCGAAGCTTTCAAAAAAGGCGAGTACGATATTATGCTTGGAACTCAAATGGTTGCAAAAGGCTTAAATTTTCCGAACTTAAAGCTTGTCGGTGTTGTGCTTGCAGATACTGGTCTTCACATGCCAGATTTCAGGGCGGCTGAACGGACTTTTGCACTTATTACACAGGTTGCAGGAAGGGCAGGGCGCTTTTTTCCTGACGGAAAGGTTTTAGTTCAGACTTACTGCCCGGATTCAGAGCCGATTGCTTATGCTGTTGCAGGAAAAACCGGAGAATTTTATGCTTCAGAAATTGCGACCCGTCAAATGCTGAATTTTCCGCCTTTCGCACGGCTTGTCCGTCTTGTTTTTCGTGCACCTTCTGAAAAACAGGCTGCTTCTGGAGCGGAAGGTGCTGCAGTAATCTTAAAAAAAATCCTTTCAGCGGCGGCAAAAAATCCTTCTAAAATGCAGGAAGCTGCCGTTCATACAGAGATTTTAGGTCCGAGTGAATGTCCTCTTTCAAAAATTGCCACAAATTACCGCCAGCAGATTATTTTACGCGGTCCTTCCGTTGCACTTTTACAGTACATGACTCACACTTTCCGCGATAATTTTAAGGCTCCGGGGGAGGTCTACATCGAATATGATGCAGATCCTGTGTCATTGTTGTAAAGTTTGCTTTAATTTTGTAAAATTACAAATCTTATGAAAATCGCTATGTTCACCGATGCGTATTATCCGCGTATTAACGGTGTCACTGTTTCAGTTCACTCTTACGCAACTGAGCTTACAAAGCTTGGTCATTCTGTCTGTATTGTCTGCCTTGAATATTCAGAAGAACAGCAGAAAAGTGCGTTTTTTGATGAAAAATCGAGCGATGAACATTCTCCTTTTAAAATTGTGCGTATTCCTTCGTGGTCAATGGGAGCTCTTTCAAAAGAAGACCGGATTGCGCGTTTTGATAAATGGCGGCGCGTTAAAAAAGCGATGTATGAGTTTAAACCTGATGTTATCCATATTAATTCTGAGTGGGTTATCGGTTATTTTGGAACAATGTTTGCGCTTCACTATAAAATTCCGCTTGTTTTTACTTTTCATACCATGTGGGAAGATTATCTGGTCAATTACGTAAACTTTCTTCCAAATTTCAGTTTAAGGAAAATCGGCCGTTCAGTTGTTAAGTTTTATCTTAAAAGGGCTGATGTGATAATTGCACCTACAAAAAAAATTGCTTCGGTTGTTCAGGATTATGGAATACAGAAACAGTGTGAAATCTTACCGACAGGAATTCCTGATGACCGTGAAAAATATTCATTAATCCGTCAGGGTGCGATGACACTTCAAATTCTTAAGAAATTTCCGCAGCTTGTAGGAAAAAAAGTACTGTTATTTGTTGGTCGTGTCGTAAAAGAAAAAAATCTTGCTTTTCTGTACGATGTTCTGGAACAGGTTCAGAAAAAAAATCCGAAGACAGCCCTGCTTTTTGTCGGAGGAGGTCCGTATCTTGAAGAACTGCAGGAGCTTTCCCGTGAACGTTCTCTTACAAAATCTGTTGCTTTTGCAGGATATATTCCTTCATCTGAGCTTGTGTATTTTTACAAATTTTCACAGGTGTTTGTTTTTCCAAGCAAAACTGAAACTCAGGGGCTTGTAACTGCAGAGGCTATGCTTGCAGGTTTGCCTGTTGTTGCAATCGGTGAACTTGGAACAGTCGATGTCATGCAGGGGGATAACGGCGGATTTATGGTAAAGGATGATGTTAAGGAATTTTCTGATAAAGTCAGCCTGCTTTTAACAAATCAAAAATTATACAAACAAAAAACTGCGGAAGCGGTAAAGTGGGGCGAAAAATGGAAAATTTCCACCCTTACACCGCGTCTTGTCGAAAACTATGTACGTGCAGTTCATATCCGCTGTGATAAAAATCTTGGAATCACTAAATAGGAGCTTTATATGAAAAAGTTTTTACTCTATATATTTTTGATTTTATGCATAAATTTTTCACTTTCTGCTAGGGGAAATCAGGAATTAGTTCCTGCAGGTCACTGGATTTATGATTCAGTGCTTGCGATATCTGTTGAAGAAGGAATTGTAAATTTTGCCGATTCAGCACCTCTTTCAATTCAGGAACTTAAAGTCTATCTTTCAGAACTTGATTATGACTCAATGAGTGAAGCCTCAAAAACAGAATATGACCGTATTTTTGCATATTTTAACGAAACAAATTTTGCAATCGGCTACGATATTCTTTCAATTGGACTTGAACCAACATTTAATCTTGCGGCTTTCGGTAAATCTTCTTCAGAAATTGACTGGGTGTTTGACCGTTATTCAAGAAAGCCGCTGCTCGACACTCCTGCTACAATTACAGCGGGAGATTATGCTACATTCAGCATGGATGTTTATCTTGCCCAGAACCGCGGAATGAGCCTGCATAATTATAATTATACCAATGTTCCTCTTGCAGCAGACCAGATTGATATTGAATTTCCTGACACCGGTTATTTTTCAACAGGTTATATGCTTACAGAAAAAACCGGTTTCGGATTTCAGCTTGGAAGCGGATCGCGTTCAATCGGAAATACTTTAACAGGTTCAATGATCTGGTCGGAATATCTTACCGGCGTTGCCTATGCACAGATGGAATTCTACAATCCTGTTTTTAAATACACAGGCTCAGTTTCTCAGTTTAATGTTGATAAATACATGTATGCGCATGAAATCGATGTCCGGCTTTTCAAAAAATTCCAGATTACCTTTATGGAAGGGCTTTTAGTTTATGCACCGATGGAACTTCGTTTTATGAATCCGTGGACAATTTTTCACGGATTTGCCGCCTGGCGTGATTATGATTCTTCAGGTGATGACACCGAATCAAATACCTGCGACTATTTCGGTATAAAATTTCAATATACTCCAGTTAAGAACTGGCGGCTTTACGGGCTTTTTGCAATGACTCAGTTTCAGACACCTTTTGAAACAAGCAATTTTGAAAACGACACCACACCAAATGGTTTAGGAGTTCAGGGCGGAACAGATATTTTTATTCCGGTTTCAAACGGCAGATTCAGATTTTCTCTTGAAGGAAGCTGGGCAGATCCGTATCTTTACATAAAAGAAAGTCCTAACTGGTCAATGGTGCGCACTTATAGTGAAAATATCGGTGATTATGAAGTGTTCTATGAGTGGATCGGCTCTCCTTTCGGTCCGGATACAATTTCTGCTGAGCTTAAAGCAGGCTATGAAGTTCCTGAAAAATGGGCGCTTGATTTAATCTATCTTTATATGGCCCGCGGTGAATATTCAGGTACTTCCATTTTTAATTCAAGTTACTGGGGCGGTTCAAAACGAGCTGACGACGGCAGTGAATTAGGAAGTGAAGACGGAGACTATGCATGGCCGTTCCCTGATAATTTTTCTGACCAGAGTTACAGAAAACAACTTCAGTCTCTTTCATGCCCTTCGGGAACTCCGGAATTTGTAAACCGGCTTTCAGTGCGTGCAACAATGAAACCAAAAAAATACCTTACTTTTATAGCTCAGCCTTCCTATACTATGATTTTTAACCGTAATCATATTCAGGGAAATAAAGCTCACGGCTTTGAATTTGCTGCTATGGTAAGCATCAATTTTATAAATTATAAATAGGATTTTTTATGAAAAAGTATATTGCTTATACCTGTATTCTTTTGATTTATCTTTCTTCTGCGTTTTCTCAAGCATCAGTTGAAATTCATGATCAGTTTTATAAAGAAGCTCAAAACTGGGAACTCCGCGGCCTTACTTCCACTTTGCCTCAGCTGCGTCCTTATCCTGTCAATGTAATTAAACGCATTTTAAATGATGTTATCGAAAATGGTAATAAAACTGATTCTGAACTTGCAAAAGAAGAATATGAGCGCATCTTTAACAAGAGCTGGACTCCTTATTATAAAGCAAAAGCCGGTGTAAAAATTTCTGATAATGAAAGTGATAATAAATTCTTCAATACAGAAATTGGAATAGGCGGGGATGCTTCACTTCATCCGCTTGTTTCAGTCGGCTACAAACTTGGAATTTACGGTCAGACCGATGATTTTTCTGATTATTCTCCGCTTTACACCAGAATGGAAGAAGATTCTATTTTTGATCCGGTTGACGCAGGTCCTTTGACCGCTTACCTCAACTGGAACCTTAATCTTACAGTTGGAAATGAAAGCGTATATGGTGGCGGTGGAATGAACCGGCTGGGTTTCGGTCCTTTTATTGATGACGGCATGGCTGTAAATGATTCAGGCTATCACTGTGCAAACCTTAACTTTAATGCCACAACAAAAAACTGGAGCTATGCTTCTGCCTATGAAACAATCGGCGTTACCCGTAATATGGGAAAAGATATTGACTCTCACTGGCTTGAAAGCGGTAAATATCTTGCTTTTCATGCTTTAAAATGGCATTACTTTCAGAAATTTAATCTTACTTACTACGAAAATATCATTTTTGGACCATACAACAATCTTTCTTATGTAACTCCTGCTCCTTATTATGCAGTACAGAATATCGGCGGAGCAAACGACAATCTTCAGATGGGGCTTTTATTTGAAGTTAAACCATGGTCGGGCTTTAACTGGGCAACAGATTTTTTTGCTGATGATATTGAACTTAATGACGTCCTCAAACTTAATTTTGATACAAAACTCCGGTTTGGTTTTCAGACAGGAGTAATCTATGCTCCTGAATCACAAATTTTTAATACCATTACATTTAACTATACTACAATCATGCCTTATGTTTATGCCCACTGGGAATATGATGATGATTCTTCCGGAACTTTTGACGGTTATACCTGGAATTATCAGAATTATACAAACTCAGGCATAAATATCGGTTCTGCCTTAGACCCGAATTCAGATAAAATTTCACTTACAGCTCAGCTCACACCTCATAAAAATCTTTCGGTTAATGTTTTTGGAAATTTCATACGTCATGCAAATTCTGCAGAAGATTTTTCTGATGACGAGGCTGCTGAGTATATGCTTGCTGCCAAAAACACCTACGCCACGAACGGCACGCTCTACATGAGTCAGATGTTCTCATCGAGCGGAAGCAGCGGAAAGCATGTAGATTCAGCATGGGAAAAACTTGGTTTTATGACAAGCGGCCACAAAATGTATGTGGCACAACTAGGCTTAAACGCAGAATACACTTTTGCCAAAACAAAATGCGGAAGATTCAGCCTGTGTGCAGGATACACTTTTGAATATGTAAAAAATGCCGGCGTAAACAATAATATTTACAAAGGCGGATTGTCTTATTATTCAAAAGATGAAGTAGAAAATGGAAAAACTGTTACTTATTATGCAGAAACAGAAACAGCATATACTTCACAGAAATATTCATGGGATGATTTTAAAAAGACTGACTATGTTCAGAATGCAGTAAAAGATGCAAAAGATGAATGGGTATCAAATCTTTACGACTGCATGAATCACTACATCAGCGTGTCGATGAAATACAGTTATTAGGAAATCTTTATGGAATATACAAAATTTTATATCGGAAAGGTCGGTGAGCTTATCCTTAAAGGCTCGAATATTAAAATTTTTGAAAGACAGCTTGTTAAAAACACAAAGGCATACCTTAAAAATGTGAATGCACGCGTTTCTTTGCAGGCAGGCAGGCTTTATGTTGAATGTGATGAAGAAGCTCAGGAACGGGTTGAATTTGCACTTTCTCATTTAATCGGAATTACCGGCTGGGCAGAAGCTGTTGTTGTCGAAAAAAACATCGAAGCAATCAAACAGGAAGTCCTGAACGAGGCAATTAAGGCGCGCGATAACGGAGCCAGAACATTTAAGCTTGATGCACGCCGCAGTGATAAATCTTTTCCTCTTGATCATTACGGAATCTGCTGTGAAGCAGCCGAGCTTGCCTATGGTCAGAAAATTCTCGATGTCAATGTAAAAAATCCTGATGTCGTAATTATGATTGAAGTGAGAGACAAATGCTTTGTTTATTCAAACCGTACAAAAGGCCGGCGTGGTCTTCCTGTGGGAGTGAGCGGAAAGGGCCTTCTTCTGCTTTCAGGCGGGCTTGATTCACCTGTTGCAGGCTACAGAATGTTACGCCGCGGCATGACGATTGATGCAGTTTACTTTCATGCTTATCCTTACACAAGTGATGAAGCGCGCGAAAAAGTTGAGCATCTGGCAGAAATCCTTTCTCAGTACGGTCTTCGTGTGCATATCAACACAGTACCTTTTACCGAAGTTCAGATGCAGATTAAAAAAAAGTCACCTGAAAGCTATACAACTTTAATGCTCCGTCTTTGTATGATGAAGTGCGCAAACATGATTGCAGAACGGGTAGGTGCAAGCTGTCTTATTACAGGAGAAAGCCTTGGTCAGGTCGCAAGCCAGACAATCGAAAATATGAGCTGTACCGAAAGCATGGCAGAATATCCTCTTTTACGCCCGCTCGTTGGTACCGATAAAGAAGAAATCGTTGAAATTGCAAAAGAAATCGGCACCTATGAAACTTCAATTCTTCCGTATGAAGACTGCTGTGTTCTTTTCAGCCCGCGCCATCCGGTTCTGCGTTCTACTGTCGAAGAAGCACAGCGGATTTATAAAGAACTTGAAGTCGATGAGCTTGTAAAAAAAGCCTTTGAAGAACGTGAAATCAAGCGTTACGAAGTGTAAGTAAGTTTTTCTCTTATATTGACAAAAAGACAGAAAATGTCATAATGAATATATTGAAATAATATGGAGTGACCTATGGACTTGTCGAAGTTTGAGAAAAATCTGGGCGAAAACCTTGCTCTTCTTTTTAGAAATAAAGTTAATAAATGCCCTCATTTAACGCTTCAGGCAGTAAAAAACAAAAGCGGCATGTTCGTACGTTACAGTTATTCACAGGTCTATCAGCATGTAGTTGAACTTGCTTCTTCCCTTAAAAAACTTGGAGTCAAAAAAGGCGACAGAATCGGCTTAATGAGCGATAACCGCCGTGAATGGCTCATCACAGACTTAGCCCTTCTTTCTCTCGGTGCAATCGATGTTCCGCGCGGCTGTGACTCTATGGGCGTTGAAATGCGTTTTATTTTAAACTTTGTAGAGGCAGAAATCTGTTTCTTTGAAAATGCCCGCCAGCTTCAGAAGGTTCTAGAAAATATCGAAGAAGTTCCGACTCTCAAGAAAGCAATTCTTTACGACCATGCAGATGATAAAACTCTTGAAGATGCCAAATCAAAAGGCATTGAAGTAATTTATTACTCAATGCTTGAATCTGAAGGCACTGCAATCACAAAAGAAGAATGGCAGCAGATTGAAGAAGGCATGAATTCAATTGACCGCAGCGATGTTGCAACAATCATTTTTACTTCAGGTACTACCGGAACACCAAAAGGCGTTCAGCTAACCCACGACAATTATCTTGCACAGTGTGAAGTCTGCCGTTCTGTTCTCGGCTTAATGCAGGCAGGAGATTTGTGGCTTACAGTTCTTCCAATCTGGCACAGTTTTGAACGTGCTTTCTGCTATATGGTAGTTACCCTTGAAGGCGGATTTGCCTATTCTAAGCCTGTTGCATCAGTAATGCTTTCTGATATGCAGCTTGTTCAGCCTCAGTGGATGAATGCTGTTCCGCGTTTGTGGGAATCGGTTGCACAGGGCGTTTTCCGCGAAATCAAAAAACAGAGTGCTTTAAACCGCCTTGTTTTTAAATATTCTGTCCTTCTTGGTAAATGGTATTATAAATCAAAGGCGCGCTTTTTAGGCTTACGCTGCCGTTATCACTGGTATCCGCGTATCATAGATTATGTTACAGGTTTCTTCCCGTTTGTAATTTTGTGGCCATCTCACTTTCTTGGAGAACAGGTTGTATTTAAACGCCTTCGTCAGAAATTCGGCGGTAAATTCCGTGCTGCAATTTCTGGCGGCGGTGCACTTCAGCCGGAAACAGAAGACTTTTTCAATGCAATCGGTTTCCGCCTTCTTGAAGGTTACGGCATGACAGAAACTTCCCCGGTAATTTCTGTACGAAACTCAAAACGCCCGCGCAACAATAATGTCGGCTGGATTTTCCCGAGCTTTGACCTTAAAATCGTTGCAGAAAAAGACGGAAAAATTGCCGATACAAAGCCTTTAAAACCTGGAAAGCGCGGTCTTATTCTTGTAAAAGGCCGCCAGATTATG
Source organism: Treponema sp. (assembly GCF_045657965.1). Taxonomy (GTDB): domain Bacteria; phylum Spirochaetota; class Spirochaetia; order Treponematales; family Treponemataceae; genus Treponema_D. Next base: position 20,827 of record NZ_JAZOUG010000067.1, read on the forward strand.
AAAGGCTACTACAAACGTCAGGATTTAACTGATGAAGTTATCGATAAAGACGGCTGGCTTAACACAGGCGATTTGGGTATGATTTCATGCGATAACGAACTTAAAATCGTAGGACGGGCAAAAGATACAATCGTTCTGCTTGGCGGCGAAAATATCGAACCTCAGGTTATCGAAAAGGCAATCAACGCAAGTCCTTATGTCGAGCGCACTGTGGTCGTAGGTCAGGATCAGAAATACGTCGGAGCCCTTATCGTTCCGGATCAGAGCAATATTCTTTCTTATGCAGAAGAAAACAACATCGTTTACGATACTTACGATAGTCTTTTGGAAACAAGTGAAATCCAGAATCTTTTACGTTCAGAAATTGATGCACTTGATAATGCAAAAACCGGCTTCCGTACCTGTGAACGAATCTTTAAATTTGCGATTTTGAAGCAGAGTTTCGAGCTTAATAAAGAAATCAATGCAAAGCAGGAACTCATGCGTCATAAAATCAATAAAATCTATAAAAAAGAAATCAATAAAATTTTTAAATAAAAATTATGTCAGACATCAGAGAAAATTTATTAAACATACTTTCAAATATTCGTGAAGCCGAAAAACGCTCGGGCAGGGGTGAGAACTCTGTCCGGCTTGTTGCTGTGAGCAAATTTCATCCTGCAGAAAGCGTAATTGAAGCTATGAATGCAGGTCAGACTCTTTTTGGCGAAAACCGGATTCAGGAAGCAGCCGGCAAATTCGATGAAATCCGTTCAAAAGACTTAAATCCTGAACTTCATATAATCGGTTCTCTGCAGCGTAATAAAGTAAAAGAAGCCGTACGGATTTCTTCCTGCATAGAAAGTGCTGACAGAATCGAACTAATCGAAGAAATTGAAAAACAGTGTTCAAAAATTAACAAAAATATCGAAATTCTTTTTGAAGTACACACGGGTGAAGATTCAAAAGCAGGCTTTACTTCAGAAGAGGATTTACATTGTACAGTTGAACGCTGTGCAAAAGGTGATTTTCCTCACATTGAGCCAAAAGGCTTTATGACAATGGCTCCGTTTACCAGTGATGAAAGCCTTATCCGTAAATCATTCGTCACTTTGCGAAATCTCCGTGATAAAATGCAGAAAGAATTTCCGTCTTTAGATTTGCATGAACTTTCAATGGGTATGAGCGGTGATTACAAAATTGCTGTCGAAGAAGGTTCAACAATCGTCAGAATCGGCACAGCAATCTTTGGCGAAAGAAAATATTAAATCTTTTCCACGCTCCATATATGCTCTGTTTCGCCAAGAATTTCTGTTAAACGGGGCATAATTTCTTTCATCTGTTCGTCAAGCTGGTAAGGAAAATTTACAATAAACATTCCGCTTCCATAAAGAGAAGCGAGTCCTGTCATATCTTCCTTTCGTTTTACTTCCA
>NZ_JAZOUG010000068.1:0-9915 GCF_045657965.1 Treponema sp.
AAATATTTCAAAGAAATCGGCGTTCTTAACTAACCGCCTTTAATGAAAAAACTTTTTTTACTGACAGCACTTGTAATTCTGACCGTGGTTAATCTGCCTTTAGTACAGGTGCTGTCAATTTCTAACCGCAAGAACTTTTCAGAAAAAATTTATTCGTTTTCTGCCGTAAAGCAGGGGTTTACAATCAGCTATACACATTCTGTGAACAAGGGAAGGGTTCATGATTTTTACCGTGTACTTTCTGACGGAAATCTGGAACTTTTTATGACAGAGTTCGTTTCGTATGGAGCTGGAATTCCGGAAAGCTATGAAACAGAAGATTCTGTTTTTCGTGTGACAGAAAACGGCTATGTAATTGAGAATCTGCACCGCCATCTTCCCCGGCTTGTGATGGCTGTAGGAGTTGTGGCAGAACATTCTGTTGCAGTTTCAAATAAAGAATCTCCGCTTGAAACAGATTTTGATAAAGAATTTTTTCTGAAAACTTTTTTTAAGCCGCAGACAAGCCTTTTATTTGAAGTCCGGCGTGTCTCGGTATTAAGCTATGTTTTTACAAAAAAAATATGAAAAATTTAAAAATACAAGGAGTTATGCATGAGTGATGAAATTGAAGACACAAAAGAAAGTCCTTTAGTAGAAAGTCTTCTTCCTACAACTAATGAAGATGAAATGAAGCAGCTGATGAAAGAGCTGGACAGGGAACAGGCATATCGCGAGCATAAATGCTGGCGGCAGTCGATTACAGTTCTGGTTTCAATTGCGTTTTGTATTTTTCAGCTTTACGCTACTTTAACAGCCCGCATCCCAGCCCAGATTGTGCGTGCTTCTCATCTGGCTTTCGTTCAGTTTCTGGCTTTTCTGCTTTTTCCTGCTACAAAAAAAATGCCCAAAAATACCCTTCCGCTTTACGATGTACTTCTTGCCTTTATTGGTTCCGGATGCTGGATTTACTACATCATTAATTTCAGGGAAATAGTCAATCGTGCAGGCTCATATACTCCGCCTGATATTGTTATTGGCATAATCGGAATCCTTATTCTTTTTGAAAGCTGCCGGCGGATTGTAGGTCTTCCTATCATGATTATTGCAGGAGGTTTTATACTTTATGCTTTCATCGGAAAATATCTGCCGGGATTTTTAAATCATCGTGGTTACCGCTTGAGCCGTGTTGTCAGTCATTTGTATTACACTACCGAAGGAATCATGGGAACTCCAATTGGTGCCTGTTCAACTTTTATTTTTCTGTTCATCCTTTTTGGTGCTTTTCTTGAAAAAACAGGAATCGGTCAGTTTTTTATTGATGCCTGTAATTCAATTGCAGGTGGAGCAAGCGGCGGTCCTGCAAAGGTTGCTGTTCTTTCTTCAGCGCTTTTAGGAACTGTTTCAGGCAGCTCTGTTTCAAATACTGTTGGTTCTGGTTCATTTACAATTCCGATGATGAAAAAACTCGGTTACAAGGGTGAATTTGCCGGTGCTGTTGAGGCAGCCGCTTCAACAGGCGGACAGCTTATGCCTCCGATTATGGGAGCTGCTGCTTTTTTAATGGCAGAAAGTGTAGGTGTTCCTTATCTTACAGTTGTAAAAGCGGCTGTTATTCCTGCTTTACTCTATTTTTCCGGCATTTTTATTACAGTTCACCTTGAGGCACATAAACTTGGGCTTAAAGGCTTACCAAAAGAAGAAATCCCGAAATTTTTACCGCTTTTTCTTTCGCGAGGATATATGATTCTGCCGCTTGTGGTAATTATTTATTTTCTCTGTTCCGGGAAGACAGCCACTTATTCAGCTTTAATGGGAATTGTTTCGATTATTGTAATTGCAATTGCAGTTTCTTTTGTTGATATCGGTAAAGGTAAGAGACCTCGTTTTAATTATAATGATTTAGTTGAGGTGCTTTGTGCAGCAGCCCGAGGAATTATAAGTGTGGCAATTGCCTGTGGCATGGCAGGAATTATTATCGGTGTGGTTACTCTTACGGGGCTTGGTTTAAAACTTGGTGCAGGCTTGGTTGCTCTGGCTCATGGTAAACTTTTTGTTACTCTTATTCTTACAATGATTTCTTCTATTATTTTAGGAATGGGAGCGCCAACTACGGCAAATTACCTTATAACGTCTACGATTACAGCTGGTGCAATTGTAAAATGTGTCTACGGTGCAGGAACTCCAAATCCTGAACAGCTTTTGCCTGCGCACATGTTTGCATTTTATTTTGGAATTATTGCTGATGTCACCCCTCCGGTAGCCCTTGCTGCAATAGCAGGGGCCGCAATTGCAAAGGCAAAGCCTATGCGCACGGCTGTAAATGCAACCAAACTTGCAGTCGGGGCTTTTATTGTGCCTTATATGTTTATTTACAATCCTCAAATGCTTATGATTGGAGCCGATACTCTTTCAATTCTTGGAATTACTGTAACAGCTTTGCTCGGAATGTTTGCAATTTCAGCAGGTCTGGAAGGCTATGCTTTTGCTCACACAGGATTTTTTAATAATGCCGCCATTTCAGTAAAAGTAAAAACTGCATTTTCTGTAATCGAGCGGCTTTGTTTTATTGCAGCCGGTCTTTGCTGTATCGATCCTAATCCTAAAACAGACATTTTCGGTCTTGGAATGCTGATTGTTCTGGTCGCATTTCAGATTTTCAGAAAACGCAAAAATTAACATAAATTAAAAAAAATCCCTTAAAATAAAGCTAAAAAAATTGCATTAAAATAAAATTGTACTATAATAAAAGAAGTTTTATTTTAAGGAGATTTTAAATTGAAACTTACTAAGTTTTTCCGCACACTCCAGTTCAGACTGATTGCTATTGTTCTTGCAATTTTTCTTGTGTCAAATGTCGGTTTGTCTTATACCGCCATTAACCTTTCTACATCATCCACTTCAAAAACCGTTTCAAGGCTTTTAGATGCAGTAAGTGATTCTGCTGCCGGTAAAATCAAGGGCGAGACAGAAAAACAGTTCCGTATGCTGGAAGCTGTTGCTGCAATGGATTTTCTTAAAGATGATTCAAAAACATTGCTGGAAAAATGTCAGACACTGACCAGAATTGCAAAAATAAGTTCTGAGTATGAAAACATCGGTCTTTATGATTTTCAAGGAAACAGTTACACTGCTTTTGGTCAGAAAATTCAGCTTCAGAGAGCATATATTGATGCTGCAAAGGAAGGAAAACGGTATCTGGCCGATCCTGCAATCAACCCTGTGACAAATATTTTATTTCAGGTTTATGCAGTACCTGTTTTTGATTCCAATAAAAAACCAATTGCCTGTATTGCAGCAAATGTTTTAGGTGAAGTGCTTTCTAAAAAAATCGAACAGGTTTCTTTTGGAACAACAAATTCAAAAGTAATAGTAATTAACCGTAAAACAGATCTTATTGTTGCTTCTACAGAAGTAAGCGAAGTTTTTGAAGGAAAAGGCTTTGTTAATGATTCTCCTGAATTCCTTTCAGATATAGTTGCTTCTCTTATGGCAGAAAGCACCGGGAATGCAGAGTTTTTTGACCCCACTTCTGGTGAAAGAATGATAGCAGCTTACAGACCTGTCCCGGGAACTGACTGGTCTGTTATGGGAATCTGTGACCGCGATGATTTTTATTCAGATATAAACAAAATGACTTCCTTTATTGGAATCCTTTCTATAGTTATGATTATCGTTGCATTTGTTGTTGTTGGAGCAACAATGTCTATCAGTTTGAAGCCGCTTAATAATGTCCGTAATGCAATCGAAGATGTTGCTTCAGGAGATGCAGATCTTACAAAGCGTATAAATAATCATGGTGATGATGAAGTTGCTGATGTTGTAAAAGGATTTAATAAATTTATTGTAAAACTTCAGGAAATTATTTCTCAGATTAAAAATTCAAAAGAAAAACTTGGAATGACAGGTGTTGATTTACAGTCAAGTACTGCTGAAACCGCTTCTTCAATTACAGAAATTCTGGCGAATATCGAATCTGTTCATTCTCAGATAAATAATCAGTCAAATTCTGTACATGAAACAGCCGGTGCTGTAAATGAGATTGCTTCAAATATTGATTCCCTCGAAAAAATGATTGAAAAGCAGAGTGCTGGAGTTACACAGGCAAGTGCAGCCGTAGAAGAAATGATTGGAAATATCCGTTCTGTAAATGCTTCTATGGAAAAAATGTCAAGTTCTTTCAATGAACTTACAGACAGTGCCGAAAACGGTTCGCGGGTACAGCATGAAGTTAATGAAAAAATCGATCAGATTAAAAATCAGAGTGAAACACTTCAGGAAGCAAATATTGCTATTGCCGCAATTGCTGAACAGACGAATCTTCTTGCCATGAATGCTGCAATTGAGGCGGCTCATGCAGGAGATGCCGGAAAAGGTTTTGCTGTTGTTGCAGATGAAATCCGTAAACTCTCAGAAACTTCCGGTCAGCAGTCAAAGACAATCGGTGAACAGCTGACCAATATCCAGAACTCAATTTCTGCTGTTGTAACAGCTTCCATTCAGTCAAGTGAAGCGTTTGGAACTGTTACCAGTAAAATTAAAGAAACTGATGAACTTGTACGTCAGATTAAGGCTGCAATGGAAGAGCAGAATGAAGGTTCACAGCAGATTAATGAAGTCCTGCATTCTATGAATGATTCTACACTTGAAGTCCGCACGGCTGGTCTTGAAATGGCAGAAGGTAACAAAGCAATTCTTGAAGAAGTCCGTAATCTTCAGGATGCTACCGGTGTAATGCAGGACAGTATGCAGGAAATGTCTGTCGGTGCCCAGAAAATTAATGAAACAGGTGAGGCTTTAAGGATTATTGCAACTCAGCTTAGTGATTCTATTAATGAAATCGGAAGCCAGATAGATCAGTTCAAAGTTTAGTCTAAAATAACAGTGCAGCTATGGCGAGTGAAATAAGCTCGCTCAGCTGTACAAAAAATCCTGCAGTATCTCCTGTAATTCCTCCGAAATTTCTCTTTGTAAAAAAATAGTACCAGATAAAAAAGCAGATTAATGTACATTCCTGTATTAAAAAAAATTCCCCATATAAGTAAAACCCAAATCCCAGTGAAAGAATAAAGAAAAATATACACCAGATTCTTGTAAAATTTCTTAGAGCAGAAGTTGAAAACATTTTTACAAGAGAGCTTGTTTTTGCAACCGGGAAAAGGGTGACGGAAATGGACGATAAAAGACGACTTTGAAAAAAAATTACCGGAAAAATCAATGGTTTTACAGGGGTTCTGCATAATCTTAATGTAAAGACATAGAACGAAATAAAATAAAGTACACAGCTTATTACTGAAAAAGCGCCGCAGTGAGAATCTTTCATAATTTCAAGTTTTTTTTCGGTATCACAGTGGCTTGCTACCGCATCACAGGTATCCATAAAACCGTCGATATGAATTCCTCCGGTAAATATAACCGGAATCAGAAGAAAAATGAGTGCAAAAAGAGTAACGTCCGGGGATTTTTGAAAAAAAAATTCGAAATTTTTTAACAAATAAAAAAGTGCTGACAATAATAAACCTGAAATAAGTCCTGTAAAAGGAAATGCGCACATTATATATCGCATGTTCTTTTCATTCCATTGAACTTCTGGTACTGGAATTATTGAGAAAGTGGAAAAAGCCAGACAAAAAGATTTGAAGAAAGTCATATAAAAAATTATAGCAGTAAACGGGTATTTTGTTTATAATCATTAAAAAATAATTATTCAAACAGAGGTTTTTAGTCATGGAACAGTATAAAAAAGAATTTATTGATTTTATGGTAGAATGCAATGTTCTCAAATTCGGGTCATTTACCTTAAAAAGTGGCAGACAGTCACCGTTTTTTATGAATGCAGGTGCTTATGTTACAGGAAGTCAGCTTAAACGGCTCGGTGAATATTATGCAAAGGCAATTCACGATAATTTTGGTGATGATATCGACGTTTTCTTTGGTCCGGCATATAAAGGAATTCCTCTTGCAGTTGTAACCGCTGTTGCTTATTCAGAACTTTACGGCAAAGAAATTAAATATTGCTGTGACCGTAAAGAAGAAAAAGATCACGGTGCTGACAAGGGAGCCTTACTCGGTTACAAAATTCAGGACGGAGACCGGGTTGTAATTATCGAAGATGTTACAACAAGCGGAAAATCAATCGAAGAAACTTATCCTAAAATTAAGGCTCAGGAAACAAAAGAAGGCGGAATTAAAATCGTCGGTGAAATTGTAAGTCTTAACCGTATGGAAAAAGCTCCAGATTCAGACAAAGCTGCCCTTGATGTAATTACCGAAAAATACGGCTTTCCTGCAAAGGCAATCGTAAGCATGAAAGAGGTTGTTGAGGCTCTTTATACAAATGGTGATAAAAAGCTTATTACTGATGAAATTAAGGCCGAAATCGATAAATACTACGAAATATACGGTGCAAAAAAATAAGAATTTTCTTATTTTTTATCTGCTTTGTAAATAATTTTATAATAAATAATCATTTTTATTCAAAAAATATAATTATTTCAAACAGTTATTGAATAATCTCTAATATCTCCAACTTTTATCTGGTATAAAATACTAAAATATGCTTTTCAGATATGAAATATAATTATATTGTCGGAATAGTACAAATTAGTTTCATTTTAGTATAAAGACGCTGTGATTATTATCTGTAATATATAACTGCAACGTTGCAGGCGGGGTTTTATCAGTAAAAAAAAGTGAGGAAAATTATGAAAGTTTCAAAAATTTTAAAGGCCGCTGCTTTAATGGCAGGTTTTGGCTTTGTTATGTCTTGTTCTGATTTGTCTGTAGATTCAGAAACATCTTCTGCAGAATCTTCTCGTGCTGCTACAACAACAGTTACATCAGAAAGTGCACTGCGCACAGCAATCAATAATGCTGCTGCAGGTGATACAATTAAGCTTGGCTGTAACATTTCTTTGACAAGCCAGCTTCAGCTCTTAAACAGCGGTACATCTTCAAGCAAAATTAACTTTAACGGATGCGGTTACACACTCGACTGTTCCGGCATTTCTTCCGGCTGGGGTGTAAAAGTTAACGGCTCTTACTGGAATATCGTCAATATGACAATTACAAAGGCTCCAGACTGTGGTATTGTATTCCAGCTCGGCGGAAACAACTATATTGCTTATGTCCGCACAACATATAACGGCGATTCAGGTCTCCAGATTTATAACAGTGCTCATGACAACTATGTTTATAAATGTGAATCATACTATAACTACGATTCTGACAACCTTGGTGAAGATGCAGATGGCTTTGCCTGTAAACTTTCTGCAGGCAAAAACAATGTATTTGAAGGATGTATAGCAGCTTATAACTCAGACGACGGATGGGATTTGTACGGGCAGCTTTATCCTGTAACTATGAAAGACTGTACTGCAAAATATAACGGCTACCGTAACTCAAGCCTTACAACAACAACAAACGGTGACGGAAACGGATTTAAACTCGGTTCTTCTGGAATCAGCGTAAAACATGTTTTGAGCGGCTGTACATCAAACTATAACCTTGCATGTGGATACGACGGAAATGGAAACTCTGCAACAATGAGTATTTCTAACTGTACTGCAACCGGTAATAAAAAATACCAGTGGTACAGAATTTCCGGTGTTTCAAATCAGTAAATAGCATTTAAACCAAAAAAAACACGGACAGCATTTGTCCGTGTTTTTTTTGCACTTTTAAGCGTTAAGAAGCTTTCTTGCCCGCTCCAGTGCCCCGGAAATATGGTCGTGGATGTTCTCCCGGCCGAGTTTGTCTGCCATTCCTGTTTTTTCAAGCAGCATATACGGCTGAGTGTGAATTCCTGAAATTACGATTGTAATTCCCTTTCTGTCGCACGCAGCTTTTGCCTGTTCGAGTGCACGGATTCCGCCTGCATCAAGGTAAATCGTGCTTCTCATACGCAAAATCAAAACCTTGTAGTCAACGCCGGCTTTTTCTACTGCAACTTCAAATTTTCGCACCGTTCCAAAGAATAGCGGTCCTTCAATTTCATAAACCATAGCGCCCTGTGGCAAATCAAGTTTTTCATCCGGCATATCGGTATGGATTCCCGATGTGAGCGCTTCCCGCTGGTTCTGAACTTCCGACAAATCTATCATCTTTTTGATGAAGAAGAATGCGGCAAGACCAAGACCTACTTCGATTGCAACAGTCAAATCTACGAAAACTGTGATTAAGAATGTCACTGCAAAGACTGTGATGTCTGATTTTTGTCCGTGCAGAAGGGCTCTGATTGCAGGAAAGCCTGCCATGTTCCATGCAACGTTAATTAAAACTGCTGCAAGGGCTGCCATCGGAATGTAAGATGCATATTTTCCTGCAAAAAGAAGAATCAGAAGAAGGGTGAGCGCGTGGATAATTCCTGCGATTGGAGTTCGGCCGCCGTTTTTGATGTTTGTCGCAGTTCTGGCGATTGCACCTGTTGCAGGAATGCCTCCGAACAAAGGAGAAGCGATATTTGCAATTCCCTGTCCGATAAGCTCAGTGTTTGAATCGTGCTTGCTTCCTGTCATACCGTCGGCAACAACAGCACTCAGAAGTGATTCAACTGCTGCAAGAACTGCGATTGAAATTGCTGTCGGGAAAAGCATGCGGATTGTTCCAAGAGAAAAATCCGGAAGCTGAGGAGCAGGAAGTGTGTTCGGAATTACAAAGTGTTCCCTTCCGTCTGCAAAAAATCCGATTGTGTCTGTTTTAAGACCTGCGAATTTATCGAGAAGAATAGAAGCAACTGTTGCAAGAATTAAAACAACGAAACTTCCAGGAATCTTTTTGATAAACTTAGACCAGATAAAGATAAATGCAAGGCAAACTGCAGCCATTACGAATGAATAAACATTGATTGTGGAAGCAGATTTTATGTAGACGATGATTTTAGGAAGAAAATCACCCGGCATTTTTGAATATTCTTCGCCAAGAATCTGCATTGGTGTCGAAAAATCCGGTGACAGCCCGAAAAAATCACCAATCTGGCCTGCTGCGATTGTGACTGCGATTCCTGCAGTAAAACCTGTAACGATTGTATATGGAATGAATTTGACCAGACCGCCCATTTTAAAGGCACCGAGCAAAATAAGAAGAATGCCCGCCATAAGTGTGGCTGTCGCAAGTCCCGAAAGACCGAACTGAGAGACAACACCGTAAACAATTACGGCAAATGCACCGGTAGGACCTCCAATCTGGACAGTTGAGCCGCCGAATGCCGAAATACAGAAACCTGCGATGATTGCAGTAAAAAGACCTGAGGCAGGATTTACTCCCGAAGCGATTGCAAATGCGATTGCCAGAGGAAGGGCAACAATTCCTACAATGAGACCTGCGATTAAATCAGATACAAAAGTTTTGCCATTGTAGCCTTTGAGTGATGAAATGAGCTGTGGTTTGAACATAATAAAAACCTGTTATATTTGAAGTTATAGGAAAATTATGCTGTTTTTAGCGGTTTTGTGCAACTGTAGACATCTTCACAGAAGAAAGACTTTTCATTTTTTTTATGCTATACTTTGCGTATGAAAAATCTTTCTTCCCTGCAAAAAGTCATATCTGTAAAAAAATATTATCTGTGTATATCTGTGTTAATCTGTGGCTTGTTTTTTTCCTGTACGCGTTCGCCGGAAATGACCCTTTCTGAAATTGAGGCGGCCAGAGCTGCTGGTTCAAATGAGCTTATAGAAAAGACTGTGCACCGGCCAAAACAGAGCAGTAATTTTGTTCCTGGAAAGAGCGGCGGTACATACAATGATTTTATTATGGGAGACCCGAAAAGCTTTAATATGCTGGTTGCAGAAAAAGACGGAGAAACTGCCGGAGTAATTGCTCCTTTAGTTCAGTATCTTGCAGATTATGATGTTGTTGAACGTAAATGGAAGGGACATATTGCTGATTTTGAAATTAAAGCTGATGAAAAGCTTCGTAAACTCGATGTAATTTACA
>NZ_JAZOUG010000069.1:0-1065 GCF_045657965.1 Treponema sp.
TGGAAATATCAGCCTGGCTGCCCTCGGATATATGATCTTAGAAAAATGAATTATCCTGAAAATGAAGAACAGATAATTGATCTCGAATACAGCAACGGCCGACTTGTTACAGGCCAGCAGATAAAGGCAGGTGATTTAATATGATGCCACTATGGAAAGTTATTGAAACCCTTGAAGAAATGAGCTGCAATCCGAATGTATATTCAGCTGAAGCAGTTTATCTTGCAGCAAAGCATTTGAAAAATATGCAGACATTTTGCCAAAAGGCACAAACAATAAAAACGAATATGACAAAGCAGGCAAAGGCGCTTTGCGAGACAACACTTGAAATGCAGGAGCTGGCAAAGGAGATATATTTTTATGATACTTAAAGGCTTATACAACACAAAAATTGACCGCATGAAAACAGACCAGTATAAATCATACATGTTTAACAAACTGGGCATAATGATTGATGAAGATCTGAGCAGCTACAAGTCAAAAGGCTTTATTATGAAAGATATATGGTACAGACTTTACATACCTTATATTGAAGATGGTGAAATTTTCAGTTTCAAGCGTGAAAGCATGGAGTATTTTGGGTGTTTCTATGGTATAATCGAACTAAAGCAAAAAGTAAAAGAAATTATCCGGGAACAGCCGGAGCGTTTCATTGAACTTGCAAATATAATACGAAAGGACACTGAACAATGGCAAAGTACAAATCAACAGCTGCATACAGGGCAGCCGATACCCTAAACAAAGATATCAAAGCAGTTTATAACGCTTTTGGCGCTGACTCTGAAGTATATGAGCTTTACGTCAACAAGATAACAGCCAGCTTGCCGGCCGGCGCTGTGCATGTCAGCAAAGGCGGCTTCATTCAGGTAACAAAAAGCAAAACAAGCGGTCTGACTGCTGCACAGCTCAAAAAAGCAAAGCAGGGCTTGCCGGGTGTAAAGCGTGCAAAGCAGACTTACAAAAGGCAGGTTGCTGAAGAAAACCTTGCAGAAAAAGGAAATCTAAACCCTTCTGAAAGTCAGATACAGCGTGAAGCAAAAAATGTTACTGACGAAGATGTACAAA
>NZ_JAZOUG010000070.1:0-2713 GCF_045657965.1 Treponema sp.
ATCCGAAGGTACAATCTTCAACTTCCCGGAAATCAGTATGGGGTGGATCGGCGCTTCTGCATTTGTTGAATCTATGCTTCCAAGACGTCTTGCTCGTTACTATGTATTCACAGGCAAACCTTTTACAGCTGAAGAAGCTCGCGCATATGGCGGTCTTCTCGATGTTGTGCCTGCAGAACAGCTTGAAGAACGTGCAATGAAAGTTTGTAAAGAAATCGCTCGTATGGCTCCATTAGCTGTTCAGTATTTCAAAGCAGCTATGAACCACAACGACAATGACCAGTTCTACGATAAATTCATGCATGAATATCAGTATTCCATGAGACATTGCAGAACAAACGACTTTAAGGAATCCATCAATGCGTTCCTTGAAAAACGTAAACCAGTTTACACAGGCAAATAATTTAATTTTACGGAGGTAATACAATGAAATCTATGTATACAGAAGAACAGTTGGATTTAATGGCTCTCGCACGCGACTTTATGAACAAAGAAGTAAAACCACATCGTGCATATTATGATCAGAATCAGAATCATGAATTCCCAGATGAACTCTACAAAAAAGGTTTTGAACTTGGTTTCCATCTTTTAGGAATCCCAACAAAATTTGGCGGTCTCGGACTTTCCCACCTTACAGAATGTCTTATGCTTGAAGAAATTGGTAAAGTTGAACCTGCTTATGCAATCACAATGCTTGCAAGTGCTCTTGCTCTTGAATGTGTTCTTATCGGCGGTAACGAAGACCAGATCAAACGTGTATGTGACATCATCGTTCCAGGCGCTTATGGTGCATTCTGTTTAACAGAACCAGCATCCGGTTCTGACTCCGCATCCATCAAAACAACAGCAAAACGCGATGGCGACTACTATGTTCTTAACGGAACAAAATGTTTCTCCACAAATGCAGGTTTTGCAGAAGTTTATGTAATCTTCGCAACAGTTGATCGTTCTCTCGGCGCTAAAGGTGTTACAGCATTCTTCGTAGAAAAAGGAACACCAGGTTTATCCATCGGTAAAGTTGAAGATAAAATGGGTCTTCGTTTATCCAATACATGCGATTTATTCATTGATGAAGTTCGTGTTCCAGTGGCTAACCGTCTCGGCGAAGAAGGCCAGGGCTTCAAAATTGCTATGGCAGGTTTAGATGCAGCTCGTACATTTAACGCAGCAATCTCCACAGGTCTTGCTCAGGCAGCACTTGATGAAGCTGTTGCTTACTCCAAAGAACGTGTACAGTTCGGCAAACCATTAAATAAACTCCAGGCAATCAGCTTCATGCTCGCAGATATGGATATCGGAACAGAAGCAGCTCGTCAGCTCTACCAGAGTTCCGCAAGAAAACTCGATGCTGGAATGAAAGCTACTCGTGAAGCTTCCGCTGCTAAATGTTTCTGTAGCGATAATGCTATGAAAGTTACAACAGACGCTGTTCAGATTCTTGGCGGATACGGTTATATGAGAGACTATCCAGTTGAAAAGATGATGCGTGACGCTAAAATTTTCCAGATTTTTGAAGGTAGTAACCAGATCATGCGTGTCATTATCGGTAATGCCCTTACAAAATAAAGCCTTCCTAAAAAATAAAAGAAGGAAAGTCAGAACAGTTTGCTGACTTTCCTTCTTTTGTTATAAACTTTTTTGACTTTTTTCTTAAAGAAGTATACTATGAATACATATACTTTTATCTAAAATTGAACGGAGACTACATCATGAGTAAAATCAGCTTAGAACAATCACTTAATCCTTCAACTGACTTAGAAAAATTTTATGATCAAATCATGCAGCATTATCCAGGCAGTGTATTTATCACCGACGGAACAGGCAAACTCGTTTATGTTACCGAGTCCATTGAACAAATGCTCGGAAAAAAACCGGAATGGTTCATTGGAAAATCTACAGAAGACATCGTTAAAGCAGGGATTGTTAAAGAAACTTCCACTCAGGAAGCGATTGCAAGCGGAAAAACGAACGTAAAATATCTTAAAAGTACATCCGGAGCAGTCATGCTCATCATTTCCAAACCCGTTTTTGACGATAACGGCAATGTCCAACTTATCGTGAGTTATGCAGCTCATCAGCATGAATACGAAAAGGCAAGTAAATTTTTCCAAAAAGAACGCTTAAAATATGAAAATGTTATTCAATATTTATCTGAATTTAAAGATAATAACACAGAAATTGTTGCTGCCAGTGATGCTATGCGAAGTCTTTTAGCAGTTACACGACGTATTGCTGAAACAAACAGCACAATTATGATCGGCGGCGAATCCGGTACAGGTAAAGAAGTTGTTGCCCATTATATCCATCAGTGCAGTTTACGCAAAGACAAGGCATTTATTCCTGTAAACTGTGCTGCTATTCCTGCCGAATTGGCTGAATCTCAATTTTTCGGTTATGAAAAAGGTGCTTTCACAGGTGCAAACAAAGAAGGAAAAGCCGGTCTGTTTGAATTTGCTGACAAAGGTACTTTATTCCTTGATGAAATCGGGGAACTTCCATTACCAATCCAGTCCAAGCTGCTTCGAGTTCTCGAAACCGGAACTGTAAGCCGTGTCGGCGGCGGTGAAAAAACAAAAAAAGTCGATGTTCGTATTATCGTAGCTACACACAGAGACCTGCTTCAAGAAGTACGTAACGGTAATTTTCGAGAAGATCTTTATTATCGTCTTAACACAGTTCCAATTCGTATTCCAGCATTACGCGAACGTAAAGA
>NZ_JAZOUG010000071.1:0-6253 GCF_045657965.1 Treponema sp.
CCAAGGAGTTGGCTAAGACATTTGTCTTCCTAAGCCCGCTTGGCCTCCGACTTGATGATTCGATTGTACGCGGAACAACCAGCCGCCGTCTGGTAGAAATACTGCGCAGGGCAGGAGCGAAAGAAGTGCATTTCAGGGTAAGCTCCCCGCCTGTAAAATTTCCGTGTCATTTAGGAATTGATACCCCGAGCAAAAATGAACTTATTTCAAGTACACACGAACTGAAAGAAATTTGCCGTGAAATCGGAGCGGATTCGCTGGCGTTTATTTCGCTTGAAGGCATGCTTGAGGCTTTAGGCACGGATTCTTTCTGTAAGGGCTGCTTTAACGGGGAGTACCCGGCGTAAGGGGTGACTTGCAACGCCCCCGCGCCGGCTAATTTACGGCTAAAAGTGTGAAACTCTGCAATTTAGCCGTAAAAAGAAGCCCCCTTATCCTTCACAAGCCCTCAAAAATTCCACAAACAGCGGTCCTGTGTTGTTCGGGCGGCTCTTAAATTCCGGGTGGAACTGAACTCCCACATGGAATTTTCCTTCTGCCTCAACTGCCTCTACAAGTTTTTCGTCCGGTGAAGTTCCGCTGACTGTAAGGCCTGCATTTTCAAGTTCTGCGCGGAAGTCGTTGTTGAACTCGTATCGGTGGCGGTGCCGCTCTTCAATATGCTGCTTTCCGTACGCCTTTTCAAGCATTGTTCCTTCCTTAACCTTACACGGATAGCTTCCAAGCCGCATTGTGCCGCCCATGATTACGCCCTGCTGGTCTTTCATTAAATCAATTACAGGATGTTCGCAAAGTTCATCAAACTCGCGGCTGTTTGCATCTTTCCAGCCGAGAACTGTACGCGCAAACTCAATTACGGCTATCTGCATTCCAAGACAGATTCCAAAATACGGAACATTGTGGGTGCGTGCATAGCGGCAGGAACATATCATTCCTTCAATTCCCCGCTGACCAAATCCGCCAGGAAGAATGATTCCCTTGCAGTCAGAAAAAATCTCTGTGGCAGTTTCATCTGTAACGCTGTCTGAATCTACCCATTTTATCTCAACATTTTTTCCGGTTTCAAAACTTGCGTGGTTCAGGCTTTCTACAATGCTCAGGTAAGAGTCGTGGAGCTTAACATATTTTCCGACGAGGGCGATTTTTACGGTTCCTTTGCGTGCATGAATTTTTTCTACCATTTTTGACCATTCGGCAAGGGCAGGGTAGTCGCCTCTGGTGTTTTCAATTCCAAGGTCACGGCAGACAACATCGTCCATGTTCTGGGCGTGGAGCATGAGGGGCACTTCATAAAGACTTTTACAGGTGGTGTTGTTGATTACGCAGTCTGGAGAAACATTGCAGAAAAGTGAGATTTTCTTTCGGATATCAGATGGAATTTCTTTGTCGCATCTTGCAACGATAATGTCCGGGTGGATTCCTACGGCCATGAGTTCCTTTACGGAGTGCTGGGTCGGCTTTGACTTAAACTCGTCGCTTCCTGAAATATAAGGCACAAGGCACACATGGATAAAAAGACAGTTTCGCCGTCCGACTTCAAGGGCAAGCTGGCGGATTGCTTCAAGGAAAGGCTGGCTTTCAATATCACCTGTAGTTCCGCCGATTTCAACAATGCTTATGTCCGCTTTGCTGACTTCTGCATTTTTTAAGATAAAGTCTTTAATTTCGTTTGTAACATGAGGAATAATCTGAACAGTCTCGCCAAGATAATCGCCGTTGCGCTCTTTGTTGAGCACGTTCCAGTAAACCCGTCCGCTAGTAAGGTTAGAATATTTAGTCAGGTTTTCGTCGATAAAACGCTCGTAGTGACCAAGGTCAAGGTCAGTTTCCGCTCCGTCGTCGGTAACAAAAACTTCGCCGTGCTGGAAAGGACTCATAGTGCCCGGGTCAACGTTCATGTAGGGATCGAGCTTTTGTGAAGCAATTTTAAGCCCCCTGCATTTTAAAAGCCTGCCAAGAGAAGCGGCCGTAATACCTTTTCCAAGACCCGAAACAACACCGCCTGTAACAAAAATAAACTTTGACATAATTTTTACCTCTTAAATATCCCTGTTTATATCTACCACGCTCACGTTTTCAAGACTAAATCCGCTTGAAAGACTGCCTGCCAGTGCGTTTGCCGTATCGATTGAAGTAAGGCAGTCAATATCGCGCTCTACTGCAAGACGGCGGAGTTTTACGCTTTCTGCAATCGGGTCGCGCCCTTTTGCAGAAGTTGAAATAACATAAGCAATTTTTCCGCTTTCAAGTAAAGTCATAACATTGTCATTGTAATTTTCGTGAACTTTTGCGACATGAGTTACTTCCATTCCGCTGCGCTCAATTGTAGCCGCATTTCCGCTTGTAGCGTAAAGCTTAAAGCCGAGGTCGTAAAACTTATGCGCAAGGGCAGGGAGTTCCGGCAGGTCGGTGGCTCTGACTGAGAAAAGAATTCCACCTTCCTTAAAAAACTTAATTCCTGCGGCGGCCATGCCCTTAAAAAGCGCTTCATTTCTTGTGGCAGCAATTCCTAAAACTTCGCCTGTGCTCTTCATTTCAGGACCTAAGTGAGTGTCTACATCCATCAGTTTTTCAAAACTGAAAACTGGAACTTTGACTGCAAAATAATCAGGCTTACGGTAAAGTCCACTTCCGAATCCCATATCAGAAAGTTTTTCTCCCATCATGGCGCGGGTGGCAAGTTCAATCATCGGAACGCCTGAAACTTTGCTCAGGTAAGGAACCGTGCGGCTTGAACGCGGGTTGGCTTCGATAATGTAAAGGTCAGATCCGTTTCCATCGTCATAAATAAGATACTGAATGTTTACAAGTCCCTTTGTTCCAAGCGCAAGTGCAAGGTCGCGGCTCTGACGGATAATTTTTTCTTCGAGTTCCGGTGTAAATTCTCCCGGATAAACTGCGATTGAGTCTCCTGAGTGAATGCCGGTGCGCTCAACATGTTCCATAATTCCCGGAATCAAAACATCTTCACCGTCGCAGATACAGTCAACTTCAAGCTCTTTTCCTTCCATGTATTTGTCGATGAGAACCGGGTTTTCGATGTTCTGTCTCAAAATGATTGCCATGTATTCTTTAACGTCAGCGGGATTTCTTGCAATAATCATGTTCTGTCCGCCTAAAACATAGCTTGGACGCATCAAAACCGGATAGCCGATTTTCTGACCTGCTTCGAGCGCCTCTGCTTCTGTAAAGACAGTCATTCCGCGCGGACGGTTAATCTTAAGGCGTTCACAAAGTTCTTCAAAGCGTTCCCTGTCTTCTGCAAGGTCTATTGCGTCAGCCGAAGTTCCAAAGATTTTTACGCCCTGGCTGTCCAGGAATTTTGCAAGTTTTATTGCAGTTCCTCCGCCAAAAGCCACTACAACTCCGAGAGGTTTTTCGACTTCAAGCACGTTCATTACATCTACAGGAGTGAGCGGTTCAAAATAAAGCCTGTCTGCCGTGTCAAAGTCGGTGGAAACGGTTTCCGGGTTGTTGTTGATGATTGCAACTTCATACCCGAGCTTTTTAAGCGAGCGCACGCACTGAACGGAGGCGTAGTCAAATTCAATTCCCTGTCCGATTCTGATTGGTCCTGAACCGAGTACGACGATTGTACCTTTATGGGGGGAAGTCTCCCCCTCGCTACAACCGCTCGCGCCGCTTTTTCTTTCCGCAAGGAACATTTCCGCCTCGTTTTCGCCGCCGGTGGTTGAATAAAAATACGGTGTTTCTGCGTTGAACTCGCCTGCACAGGTATCTACCATTTTGAAAGACTTTGGATTGAAAATTAATTCACAAGCAGATTTGCTCAAACCTAACGGTTTTCGCTTTGTTTCGTGTGAGTCGTTAGACTCGAACAAATCCGTTTGTTTTTCTTTCTCCATTCCGCAAATCTTTTCCAGCTTCCACAAAAACCATTCGTCAATTTTTGTGATTTCGTGGATTTCTTCTACGCTCAAAAGCCCCCGCTTCAGGGCCTGATAAATTGCAAAAATCCTCTGGTCCGTGCACTGAGAGACTCTCTCACGGATTTTTTCGTCTCCTTCTTTTTCAAAGGCTGGTAGGTTCAAATCCTTAACGCCGCCTTCAAGACCCCGGGCTGCTTTTAAAATTGCTTCTTCAAAGTTCTGGCCGATTGCCATTACTTCGCCGGTTGCCTTCATCTGAGTGCCAAGCTTTCTTGAAGCATAGACGAATTTGTCGAACGGGAATTTCGGCATTTTAACTACAACATAATCCAGAACCGGTTCAAAGCAGGCTTTTGTTTTTTTTGTAACAAAGTTCGGGATTTCATCCAGCGTAAAACCGACAGCAATTAAGGCCGCAACCTTTGCAATCGGGTAGCCGGTTGCTTTCGAGGCCAGGGCAGAAGAGCGCGAAACACGAGGATTTACTTCGATTACGGCATATTCAAAACTGTCAGGATTCAAAGCAAACTGACAGTTACAGCCGCCTTCAATTTCAAGCGCACTGATTATGTTTAAAGCCGCAGAACGCAGCATCTGATATTCTTTATCTGCAAGAGTTACAGTCGGAGCAATTACGATTGAATCTCCCGTGTGAACGCCGACCGGGTCAAAGTTTTCCATTGAGCAGACAGTGATAACGTTTCCGGTTGAATCGCGCATCACTTCAAATTCAACTTCCTTCCAGCCTGAAATACATTTTTCAACAAGAATCTGGTGAATCGGAGAGCGGTGAAGGCCGTTGTGAGCAATTTCGTCAAATTCGCGCTCATTTTTTGCAATACCGCCGCCGGTTCCGCCCAGAGTAAAGGCCGGCCTGATTATTACAGGAAAACCGATTACATTTTTTGCAAAATCAAGTGCACTTTCATAATCCGTAACGACTTTTGAAGGAATGCACGGTTCCCCGATACTTTCCATCGTGTCCTTGAACATCTGGCGGTCTTCCGCCTTGTCGATTGTAAGCGGGCGTGCCCCCAGAAGTTTTACTCCATGGCTTTCAAGAAAACCCGATTTTGCAAGTTCCATGCTCAAAGTTAAGCCCGTCTGACCGCCGAGAGTCGAAAGCAGGGAATCAGGTTTTTCTTTTTCGATGATTCTCTCAAGAGTCTTTAAGTTAAGCGGTTCAAGATAAATCTCATCTGCCATGAAGTGGTCAGTCATAAGCGTTGCAGGATTTGAGTTTACAAGACAGACTTCAAGGCCAAGTTCTTTGAGCGCCTTGCAAGCCTGGTTTCCAGCATAGTCAAATTCCGCCGCCTGACCGATTACAATCGGACCGGAGCCAATTATCATTACTTTGTGAATATCTTTATTTAGAGGCATGGTTTTTCTCCATCATTTTTACAAAATCATCGAATAAAAAATTAGTATCATGAGGCCCGCCGCAGGCTTCCGGGTGGAACTGAACGCTGAAGGCCGGAATGTCGGTGTATTTTATTCCTTCGCAGGTTCCGTCATTTGAATTGATAAAGCTTAATTTTGCGCATGAAGGAAGGTTTTCTGTTTTTACAGCGTAGCCGTGATTCTGGCTTGTAATGTAAACCCGTCCTGTTTCAAGATTTTTGCAGGGGTGGTTTCCTCCTCTGTGACCGTACTTTAATTTTTGAGTCTGAGCCCCCCGTGCAAGGGCAAGCATCTGGTGTCCAAGACAGATTCCAAAAATCGGGATTTTTCCGTATTCGCATAATTTGCGGATTTCTTCGATAACGCCTGTGTTTTCTGCAGGGTCTCCCGGTCCGTTAGAAAGCATTATTCCGTCCGGGGAAAGCTCAATTATTTCTTTTGCCGTCGTGTTGTAAGGAACAACCGTCACAGTGCAGCCGCGTTTTTCAAGTTCCCTCTGAATGTTTGCCTTTGCACCAAAATCGATGAGGCAAACTGAAAATTTAGGAATTAGTGTAGGGGAAAGCCTTCCCCTCGCTCCAATACCTCTCACTACGCCGGAGAAGTCCGAGCAAGCTCTGCCTTCTCCGCTCCGTTCGGGTATTTTCGCTACCCCTTCTCCTAAGGGGCTCTGCCCCTTAAAATCCCCGCCGGATTTCTGTACGCTTTTTACCGCATCTTCAATCTTATATTCACGGATTTCGTTTAATAATTTCTGGTCATCTGTCTTAGTTAATCTGTGTTTATCTGTGTCTGCAATATTGAGTTCAGGTTTCTGTATTGTCTGGCAGCTTTCTGCTATTTTTACTGCTTCTTTACCGCTTACAATCATTCCGTTCATGACGCCGGCTTCGCGCAGTTTTTTTGTAAGTGCTCTGGTATCGATTCCACAGATTCCGACGATATTCTGAGTTTTAAGG
>NZ_JAZOUG010000072.1:0-9142 GCF_045657965.1 Treponema sp.
TACAATCACGTCTTCTATTTCTATAATCAAAATATCCACCTGACATAAAGAGCTCTTATTCTAAAATTAAATTCTATAGTCCAATAAACAAAATTTCACAAAAATTGTATATCAGACTATACAATTTCTACTCAAACAACCTATTAGCCGCTTCCATGGCAGGCTTTACAGCTTCAACCATTTCTGGAATAGCAGCTCTTGTATAATGATCCGTCATGGCAAGGCTATTGTGTCCTGCAATTTTCTGAACAGTTTCCCCAGCAACTTCACGACGCATACGGGTAATATATGTGTAACGCAAAGAGTGGGGCGTAAGTATTCTGTTTTCTGCATTGATACCTGACATGCCAAGAATACGTCTGAACCATTCCTCGGCCAGCCATTTACGAATTGGCTTTCCGTAACGCATAAAAACGTAATCGTTTCCACTTAGATTGTTTTGCAAAATGTAATTTCGCATAATCTGAGCAAAGTCTTCCGGTAGAGGAGCGACACGAAGCTTTTTATCATCCTCAGAACCGCATTTGTTGTAATTTGTCCGGTACAGCTGATTTGATTTGTAAAATCCATCAATAACCAGGATTCCTTCATCGAACAGAAATTGCCGAGCCTGAATTGCAATTCCTTCGCTGATACGAAGCCCGCATTTTGCACAGCACAAGAACATAAGATATATGGCTTTATGACCTTCATCAAACTGAGGATGTTTTGAGTAATGATTACGACTCATATCCATCCAAAGGCTTTCGTTGAACAAAATATTCAGTTCTTCTGTTGAAAAAATATCTTTCTTACGACTGTTACGACGGAATTTTGGAAACAGAGGA
The DNA here is from genome assembly GCF_045657965.1 of Treponema sp. GTDB lineage: Bacteria > Spirochaetota > Spirochaetia > Treponematales > Treponemataceae > Treponema_D. Next base: position 828 of record NZ_JAZOUG010000072.1, read on the forward strand.
ACAGGAATGTACGGCAAATCATGGAACGGAGCTTCCGCATAAACTTCACTTACCACCGTAAGAAAATTGTTTTTCCAGCTGCCAGAATGATAATCCTCGGAAAGAAAATCTATAATCATCGGAATTGTAAGCTTTGATAATTCCAGATCACCAAATTCTTCCACGAAAATATTAAGCATAAAACGTTTTGAACGAAGCGTCTCTGAAGTAAGAGTTTTTCCCAGTTTCTCCATCCGCTCCATGTGCTGACCACCGGGAATATACATCCATTCGGCAATCTTCGCTATCGTGATTTTCTCTTCCACGAATAACGGTGGCAGGGTAGAAACAAAAGCGTATGCCTCTACTCGAGTCTTGCAGCCTTTGCAGACTTTCTGATGCATTACACCCGTAACAGGATCATTCCAATAGTAATACCACTTGTGTACTGTCTTGTTCTTTGATTTAGTTGATTTTTTGAAGATGTGATAATTTAAATCCATCTAAGCCTCCAAGTTGTTATGTTAAGCACTTGATATTCGCTTAACATTTTTAATAACCTGAAGGTCAGATTAATTAGTAAATGCTTGTATTATATAGATTTAGCACCTATCCCGAAGTGCTAAATATCATTGGTCTCTAGATTTGAACCAAGGACCAAAGGATTATGAGTCCTCTGCTCTAACCGCTGAGCTAATGGCCCGATTTTGATGAAATTTATACTATCATAAAACCCTATTTTCAGTCAAGATACCGTGGCGGGCGTATAGGTGTGATTTGGACTATAATACCTTATTTTGAAATAGCGCTTTCTGCTAAAATTCGGAATTTCCGAATTTCTTTGGCTATGATTTTTTATGCTCCTCTTAATGTTCAATAATTATCCAATGCCCGTTTTTATCAGCACCTATTCTTTCTATTATTTTCATATTCTGCAATTTCTTCATGTTTTCATTTATGCTTTTTCGTGTAATTCCAACAATATCTGCCAGTTTCTCCTGTGTTACAAAGGGATCCTTTTTTATCTCTTCAAGAATCTTTTTTTTGATTTACAGTGAAGTTTACAGTAACGTTTACAGTCACCTTTTGAGTAACTTTTTTCTCTACCTGTTGATTGAATTTGATATGACAATATCTGTTTTTAAGTTCATTATGTTCTCCCATCAAGAGATTACGGAAGAATTGTTCCAGATACTCCGTAGTCATGTAGATACCCTTATTCATGTTCGTATAATTTGCACGAACTAAAGCATTACGGAAATACCAGCTGTTCTTTTCAAATGGTTCATTGTTTACTTCAAAGCCGAGGGAGTTCAGATACTTAATTGTAAAGACGGCTGTCGTTCTAGTGTTTCCTTCTCCAAAAGGATGAATCTGCCAGATATTTGCAATAAAGCGGGTAATATGTTTTACTGCTTCTTCCTTAGAAAGTTTTGAGTAATCAAAAGACTTTTCCTGTCCAAAATCATATTCAAGAGTCTGTCGAATCATATCTGCATTGGCATAAAGAACTGATTCTCCGTACGTCGGGCTTTGCCCTCCGTTTGCATGAGTAGAAATTATTGACGTTTGCGCCTTCGGCGCAGGCGCATCAAAAACCCATTCACGTTTTGAAATATTATAATCGCGGAATCGCCCTGCCTTTACCTTATAGAATACACCAATAAAAAGTCTTTTATGAATCGAAAGCAGCAAATCCGGTGTAAAACTGAATGTTTTTTCTGCAAGAATTTCGCGGATACGGACAGATACCTTATCAGCTTCTTCTGTATCATCTTCGTCCTCTGTTCTACCCGGACGAGTTTCGTAATAGGAATCTATAAGCTGCTTGGCTTCTTCAATGGTAATTTCGCCATCAATATTCCGCTTTGCAGTTTCATACAGGTATTTAGAAGGAGTAAGTCCATCTACCTGCTGCAAGCCAATGGCAGTCTGCCAGAGCTTTCCGTTTTCCTGCCTGGCAGGTTCACACTGGAGGATGTATGAGTCAAAATCTATTTCGAAGGGAGATGATTTTTCTTTGGACATTAAGACCTCATTTGAATGTTAATTCCCATAATCTTTACTTGGTTCTGCAACTTTTAGCATGCCATAATCATTATCTATTTTGTATTGTACAGGGCGAGGCATTGTCTCTTCTTCCTCAAAATCAGCGACATTATCTGTCCAGAGTTCGCACTGGCTGATTACTGTTTTCAATGCGTCTTCCTGACCTTCCGGTGGATATTTGTATTTCTTAAGAAGCTTCTTAACAATCATTCTCATCTTGGCTCTGGCTGATTCTTTTTTCTGCCAGTCGATTGTTTTATTTTTGCGTAGTGTTTCTGTGAGTTCTTTTGTAAGAGCAACAAGTTCTTCATCGCTATAGAAATCTTTTACGGCCTCTGGTTTTGTGAGCGCATCATAGAAGGCAAGTTCTTCGTCTGTGAGACCTAGTTTGTTTCCTTCCTCGCTCGCATGCAGCATTTCTTTTGCAAGCTTTAAAAGTTCCTGAATTACTTCTTCGTTTGTAAGCATTCCGTTAAGGTAGCGGTTCAAAGTCTGCTGAATGAGTTCGCTGAAGGCTTCTGATTTTACGAGGTTTGTGCGCTTGTAAACTTTTACCTGTTCATCAATCAACTTCTTGAGCATTTCTACGGCGAGATTCTTTTCTTTCATCTTTGAGATGTTTTCAAGGAAGGTTGGATCAAAGAGATTTACTTTTTCGCCGACATCAGAGAAAAGATTTATAACTCCATCTGATTTTACTGACTGTTTAAGAAGTTCATTTATGCGGTCGTTGATTTCTTTGAGGGAAAATTTCTTGCCAGATGGATTATATAAAATACGCATCACAAGAACGCGGACAGATTCAAAGAAGGCTGCTTCAAGGCGCATATGTTCTTTTACCATTGAAGAACAAAGAGAAAGTGCCTGCTTGAGCATAAGTGCTTCTTTGATAAATGCCTGTTTCTGTTCTTCTTTATCCGGGGCAACAATAAAGTTTACAGCCCCGCTGATTGTCTAACTGATTTTATCCTTCAAAATAGTCACTGTCAATTTTTTTGATTTCAAATGTGCGGATTGTGCTGATTCCAACATTATGCTCAATCATCAAACTGGCAAGTTTTTCTCCATCAATTAGAACAACCTTACGATCTACACTAGAAGCATATTCTTCAGCTTCCTTTGTAAAACCACTTGTTGTAATAAATACTCCTTTTGATGCTTTTTGTCCTAATAACGCACCTGCAAACTTTTGAATTTCAGGGCGACCGACAACACCTTTCCAACGCTTTGCTTGTATATATATTGTGTCTAAACCAAGTTTATCTTCCTTTATAAGTCCATCAATTCCTTCATCTCCGCTTTTACCAACAACTTGTGCAGCTTCAGAAAAAGAGCCCCCATAGCCCATATGGACAAGCAAATCTACAACAAGATGCTCAAAAAAAGATGGCGAACATTCTGCAATCTTTGTAAGAATATCATCTACAAGATTTTCTGAAAGCTTTGTATAACCTGTTTCCAACATTTCCTCAGGAGTTGCCTCATTTGTAATGTCTGAGACTGATAAAACTTCTTTTTCATTATGCTTTTGACGAAATTCCTTGAACTCATCAAATTTTCCCAAATATTTTGTAGAAAGTCTTTCTAGATTCTCTTTAAGTACAGATTGTCCTCTGTCTGTTATTTTAAAATATCCACGACGAGTATCTTCCAAAAGTCCTGCTTTTTTCATATAAGTTCGAGCCCAACCAATTCTGTTAGTAATAACATCTTGGGTTTTAGATGGTAAAAGTTCTTTTCGCTCTTCTTGTGTCAGATTGAATTCATTAGAAAGATAATCCACTGCATCTGAAAATTTATGTTCATTATTGTCACCCGCATATTTGAGCAAAGGAAGCATGCATGTCTGATAATCTGGAATCATTATATTTATCTCCTATTTGATTTGTTTATACAGTGTCTGCTTAACAGTATGCAAAAATTTAAATCTTGACAAGTTATTCTGAAGCAGGCGTTGCGGGCGGCGTTTGAGCCCGCAGAAGGGGTAGCGTAAGACAGCTTGCTGGCTGGAGCGAGGGGAAGACATTCCCCTTTTAGCCTTATGTCCTTCAAGAAACTGTTTCAAATGTTCGCGGCTTTCAGCCTGAACAGGTTCCTGACGCAAGAAATCTTTACAATTACAGAACTGACCATAGAGCTGATTATCCAGATCATTGCGGTCTGTAATAACAACGATTGTCGGTGAATCAATTGCCTGCTGCAAAAGGTGTGCATAGAACACCATTGAAAGCGATTTTCCGGAGCCCTGAGTATGCCAGAAGACACCGATTTTACCATCGCCGCTTACTGCAAGCTTTGTGCGCTCTACAGCCTTACGAACTGCAAAATATTGATGATAACCTGCAAGAATCTTATAGGAATTAATTCCATCATTATTAAAACAGATAAAGTTTTTGATGATGTCGAGCAGGCGGGCTTTCTGAAAAATGCCTTCAAAGAAAGTTGTAAAATCAGCAAAGGCCTTGGATTCCATATTTCCGTCTTTTGTCTTCCATTCCATAAAACGGTCTTCACCACTTGTAATGGTTCCCGCCTTGCTTGTAAGCTGGTCGCTCATTACGCAGATACAGTTGTAAATGAACATGGAAGGAATCTCATGTATGTAATTGCGGATCTGTGTGTACGCTTCGCTAGCATCAGTCTGTTCACGGCTAGGAGATTTCAATTCAAAAAGACAGACAGGAAGTCCGTTTAAGAAAAGCAAAATGTCCGGCCGTTTATTTGAGTTTTCTATAAATGTCCATTGATTGGCTACGATAAAGGAATTGTTTGAAGGATTATTAAAGTCTGCAATATAGATGATATCAGATTTAGTTTTGCCGTTTTGATGGAAGCTTACTTCAATACCGTTCTGCAGATAGTCCATAAAAAGAGCATTTTTCTTTTTTAGTTCAGCATTTTCAAAATGTCGGAGTTTGAGGAGCGCCTCGTCAATTGCAGCAGGTGCCGCCTTTGGGTTCAGTCTGCGGATAGAATCTTCAAGAACAGAATCATAAAGCGGAGAATGCCAGTCGCGTTCAATGTCCGGCCCATAAACATGCTCCCATCCCATATTCTGGAACAACTCAATCAGAGCATTTTCATAGGCTTATTCGTTGTAATCGGCGGACATAACAGACTCCTTTCATACAGTTATGTCTATTTTATCACGATTTTGGGGTTTTTGCATTTATTTATGGAGTGTAAAAAAATTAAGCCCCCGACGCATCAGGAGCCTAGAAGGTGTCGTCCGAAGACTACCACCGCAATTCATGTATTATTATATTGAACAACTTGAAAAAGTCAATGTCTTTTTCAAGTTATATCAACATTAAGCAAAAAAGTGCACACCAAGCAAACGAGCTGCTATATCTTGGTGTGTTGTATAGCCGCTTGTTCGGTACGAGTGGCTTTACGGAACTCGTAAAAATTAAGCCCGCAGAGGATAACACACCAATCCGAAGCGGGCTTTATCTTTTTTTTGAGGTGTGCTATGACAAAAAACAATTCCTACCCATTACCGCTAGTGAGAGCTTACAAAGCGGGCGAAATCACACGACAGCAGTTTATAAACGAGTTCAGCGCTTGGCAGAAATCAAACGGCATAAACTTTGACTGCAAAGGCAGCGCCGACCAAAACGGCACATATTTAACTTATCGCGGAATCGTCGGAACAATAAAAAACGGCGTAATCAAGTTCATAACAAAAACAGCAGGTAAAGACTGGGTATATATCAACGAAACAGCAAAAAGCGTTTTCGAGTTTTGCCGCAAGGTTGATTTTTCAAAACAGCGTGAGGGTGTGAAATGGATCTAAAAGACATACCCGAGAGCGCCGTAGTTCAGCAGGTAAAAACAGTTATTAAAGCTACAGGCTTGAAATTGCAGCGAATAAATACAGGCTGCTTTCAAATTGGCGAGGGACGCAACCGCCGTTATGTAAAAACCGCCGAAGCTGGCACCTGCGATTTTGAGGGTTACGACAATCACGGGCGATTTTTGGCGGTTGAGTGTAAGCGGCCAGTGGGCGGGAAGTTATCACCCGCACAGGAAGCGCGAATAAACGACATAAACCGCAAAGGCGGCGTTGCCTTTGTAGTTCATAGCGGGGAAGAGTTTCTGCAAAAACTTAAAGAAAGACATTGCATTTAAAAGGGGGTGCGACAATGTTTGAAAACGAAGAAGTAGAAATCGAGAAAGTGCCAACACCAGCGGCATTTTTAACACTGGTAAAACAGCTTAACGCCATTGCATACGAAAAAGAAGCCGTTTTGCAGTGCGAGGAAAGCGGCGCAAAGGTTGCGAACTTGCAGGGCTTTTTAGCTGGCGTGCGTAATTACAAAAAGGTTATGCACGACAACGGCTACGAGTTTGACATCAAATACGAGGGCACAACAGAGCGCGGCGTATCGTTCTTTGACGACGACGGTTGCGTTTTAGAGCTTGCCGAACTGATAGTAATTAAAAGCGATATTGACGAGTTCACAGAAACACAGACTTTTGCGCACTTTAAAGACAAGTGGCAGCAGGCAGTAGAAACAAAAAAAAGACTGGTTATTTTACACCAGCGAAAAAGGACGCGACCTGCATTTTTGCAAGGGCTGGTATGAAGCCATGAAAACAATAGACGACATAATCGAAAGACTTGGACGCGAGCTTGAAGCTGCGGAAAAAGACGCGGCAAACAGCCTGCCTTTTGACGAAATCGGGCAATAAGGGGAACACGCGCAGAGGGCGCTTAAAGGCGGGTTCAAATCCCGCGTGTTTCAAGAGGTAAACAGCTGGCCAGCGTTCGACCTTAATAATTTTTACGAGGTGCGAAAAATGAAAAATGCTATTTTGAAAATCTGCGAGAAATTGCGCGGATATTCAGACACAGAGCCGTATTTTGAAGTTACAGAAATCAAGAAGAACGGCGACGGGACTTTTACACTTAACGTTAAAGTCGTAGATCCAGCAGAGGACGAGGGGGCACAGAATGAAAGTAACTAACAACTTGCACTTGCCCGAAGCGTTCGTAAAAGCTGTAAGCGTAGAACGCCATAACAAGGCGGGCTGCTATTCAGCTACAACCCTTAACAAGGGCACGAAAGAAGTAATTTTGCAGGAGCGCCACTGGGACGAGTTCAGCGTAGACGCTGCCGAGCAGGTATGGGCGACTTTTGGAACTGCCGTTCATGCAATCATGGAGAAATACGAGGACGGCAATTTTCACGAAGAAAAGTTCGACATTGCCGTTTCAAAATCCCGCGTTACTGGAACCGTAGACAGCTACGACATGGAACACGGAATAATAAACGACTGGAAAACAGCCAGCGTGTACAAAGTTATGAAAGGCGACTTTTCAGACTGGTACAAACAGGGCATGACCTACGCATGGCTTTTGAAGCAGAACGGGCTTGACGTTCGCCGCTGCCGCTTTATTGCGTTACTTAAAGACCACAGCAAGAGCAAGGCCAAGACAGACGCAAGCTATCCGCAAAGCCCAGTATTTACATACGAGTTTGACGTAACGCCCGAGGAATTGCAGCAGACGGGGGAAAGAATCGTAGCAAAAATTAAAGACATCGAAGCCGCCGAGCTTATGAGCGACGACGAAATCGCACCATGCACAGCCGAGGAACGCTGGGCAGATAGCGACAAGTACGCCGTAATGAAAAACGGACGTAAAACAGCCGTTCGAGTTTTCGACCAGCTTGTAGACGCGGAAGCCTGCGCGGGCGCTTTGGGTAATTCCCACTACGTCGAGCACCGCCCCGCAGTGTCGAGAAAGTGCGGTGATTATTGCTTGTGTAAAGATTTTTGCAGCTTTTACAAAAAAGAACAGGAGAACAAATAAAAATGACTGACTTAAACCATGTAATCGAAATAGGCCGACTTACCCGCGATATTGGCGAGCGTGATTTTGGCTACACAACAGGCGGAACAGCACGCCTTAACTTGAGTATTGCTGTAAACCGCAGCGTAAAGAAAAACGGCGCGTGGACTGACAGCGTAAGTTATTTTGACGTGACCGTTTGGGGAAAACCAGCGGAAAACATCAAGCCGTATCTGCACAAGGGCAAGCAGATTGCCGTTGACGGTTTTCTTGATCAGCAGCGCTGGGAAAAAGACGGGCAGAAGTTTTCAAAGGTTGTTATCGTCGCAAACACCGTGCAGCTTTTGGGCGGCAACGAAAACAATGCCGCGCCACAGGAACCAGCGGGCGACTATGCGCCAGCAAGCAGCGGGGACGACTTCCCCGAGGATTTACCGTTTTAATGGGGGTACGGCATGAAACAGGACGAAGCAATTAAAATCTATGAATC
>NZ_JAZOUG010000073.1:0-1544 GCF_045657965.1 Treponema sp.
AGAATCTGGTCACCGTTTTTTGAGTCTAAGTTTGCAGTAGGTTCATCGGCCAGGATTATAGGAGCTTTTGTGACAAGGGCTCGTGCAACAGCAACCCGCTGTCTCTGTCCGCCGCTTAATTCGGATGGTTTGTGATTTTTCCAGTCAGATAGACCTACTGTTTCAAGCAGAAATGCAACCCAGTCTTTTTTTTCTGATGCAGAAAGAGTGTCATTTGCAGGAGATTTTCCGAGAGAGAGAGGAAATTCGACATTTTCCCAGACATTAAGGACAGGAATAAGATTAAAGGTCTGGAAAATAAAGCCTAAATGAGCACGGCGGAGTTCTGTAAGTTTTGAATCGATTTTAAAAGGGACTTTTTTTGATTTTTCTAAATCGACGCCTTTGTAGACATCAGTACCTTCAAGAATAATTGAACCTGAGTTTGGTAAATCAATAAGACCAATCATATTTAAAAGGGTAGATTTACCTGAACCGGAAGGACCTGAAAGAGCTGCAAATTCGCCCTGTTCAATTTTAAAGGAAGCGTTATCAACAGCCTTTACCTGTACTTTGTCCATCTGATAGATTTTGCTAACATTCTTAAGTTCAATTACTGCCATACCTGCAAATTATATATCTTTTTGCTCTAATACTCAATCTAAAATTTCAGTGACAAAAAATCTCTTTTTATATTATAATTAATTTTATGAAAGGAATTATTCTGGCTGGCGGTTCCGGTACACGCCTTTATCCGATTACAAAAGCAGTTTCAAAGCAGATTCTGCCTCTTTATGACAAACCTATGGTCTACTATCCGCTTTCATGTCTTATGCTGGCAGGAATCCGTGAAGTTTTGATTATCTCAACTCCGCGCGACATCACACTTTTTAAAGAGCTTTTTAGTGACGGAAGCTGGCTTGGAATGCATTTTGAATATGCTGTTCAGGAAAGCCCTAGGGGCCTTGCCGATGCCTTTATCGTCGGTAAAGATTTTATCGGAAATGACAGTGCTGCACTTGTTCTTGGAGATAATATTTTTTATGGACAGAGTTTTACAAAAACGCTCAAAAATGCACGCGAAAAAATCGAATCAAAGTCAGCAGAAGCTGTAATTTTCGGATACATGGTAAAAGATCCTAAAGCTTACAGTGTTGTAGAATTCGATAAAAACGGCAAAGTCCTTGGAATTGAAGAAAAGCCGAAAGAGCCAAAATCAAATTACGCAGTTCCCGGTCTTTATTTTTACAACAACGAAGTCGTAAAAATTGCTCAGGAAGTAAAACCAAGTGCCCGGGGCGAAATCGAAATTACAGCCGTCAATAACGCTTATCTTGAAAAGGGCAGCCTTTCCGTTGAACTTTTAGGCCGCGGTATGGCATGGCTAGATACAGGCACTTACGACGGTCTTTTAGAGGCAAGCAACTTTATCGCAACAATCCAGAAACGACAGGGAATGTATGTAAGCTGTATTGAAGAAATTGCATTTGCAAACGGCTGGCTTAAAAAAGAAGACCTGCTCAATCTTGCTTCAGGCTACAAAACCGACTACGGTGCTTATTTGA
>NZ_JAZOUG010000074.1:0-19221 GCF_045657965.1 Treponema sp.
TGACACAATTTCTTATGAAGCAAACGGCTATACTGTAAGCGGTGTTTTCGGCATTCACTACAAGCCGGTTGAAGTTGTTGACCTTGCAGTTCAGTTCCAGTCAAAATCTTCAGTAAAATATGAAGTAAAAGATGTAAAAGGCAAACTCGCCGAAACATTCGGAATTTACGACGGCAAAACATTCCATACAGACCTTCCTGCCGCATTGAATTTGGGAGCAGGCTGGCAGGTTCTTGAACCTCTTTATTTGAGTGCAAGTTTTAACTATTACTTCAACTACTTTGCAAACCAGGATTCAATTCTCGGCGAAACAGACTACGACAACTCATGGGAAGTTGCTGTCGGTGCTGACTGGCGTATCTGCAAATGGATTTCTTATAGCCTCGGTCTTCAGTACGGAAAACAGGGAACAACCGACAATTCAAACAGCACATTTAATCCGGTTCTGGACAGTTTCTGCGTTGGAACAGGTATCGAAGTTTATCCGACAGAACTTCTCACAGTTACATTCTCAGGCCTTTTTGCAAAATACTTTGACACAGATTACTATCTGAACGGATACAAGACAGAGCTTTCAAAATCAGTTACAAACCTTTCTGTTGGTGTAACATACCACTTCCCTAACCTGTAATTTTATAGTCTTTAATTTTCTTGAAAATTATGTGCCAGCCGTTTATAATAGATGGTATGGCACATTTTAGTTTAAAAGCAAAATTACTGCTTTTGGTCGATGCACTTGTCATCATTGCCGTCCTTAGCACAGGTCTTATTGCCCGCTATGTCGCAAAATCAACCCTTACCGATTCGGTTCACTCAAATCTTGAAAATATTTCCTATCGTGTTACAAAGCAGATTGAGGACATGAACGAAGCTGAATTTCAGATGCTGCGTGCAATTGCCCGTCTTCCAAACATCCGGGGAGATTCTCTTCCTCTCGAAGAAAAATGCGCTTTTTTACGCGAATTAATCCAGATGAATCCCGATAAATACGAAAACATCGGTTATTTTGATGCAAACGGCGACACTGTTATTTCCGACGGACGCCACTTAAACTTTAAAACGGCAAATTACATGCCCGGGGCACTTTCCGGAAAGGAAATGATTACGGGTCCAAGCCTGAACAAAGACACAGGCCTTATCCTAATGTACTATGCAATTCCTGTTTACGGATATAACGGAAGAATTAACGGCGTTGTAGCTTCCATAGTAAAAGGCGACCGTCTTTCTGACATTGTTTCAGGCATCGACATCGGCAACGGAATGCATCCGGCGATTTTAAACCGCATAACGAAAAAAACTATCGGAAACGCCAACAAAGAAACCCAGACCACAGGTCAGGAAGAGCAGCAGAGTGTCGAAGACCTTGATCCGGATTCCGACCTTGCAAAAGTTTTGACCGAAGCATGCAGCGGCAATATCGGCGGCCGTTCCTTCATCGACCCGTTCTACCACATAAAGATGACTTCTGCATGGCGGCCTGTAAACGGAACAGACTGGGTTTCCCTTTGTATCGCTCCCTATGACTTTTATTTCGGCGGCTTAAAAACAATCAACCAGGCCACAATTATCGTCCTTCTCGTAATCATAATCATTGCGACTATCCTTGCCATTTTGACGGTCACGGCTCTTATCAAGCCGCTCGGAGCAGTCCGCGAAAACATCACAGAAATTGCAACTGGAAACGCTGACCTTACAAAACGAATCAAAGCAAGTTCAACAGACGAAATCGGCGATGTCGTAAACGGCTTTAACCAGTTCACAGAAAAATTGCAGACAATCGTAGCTGATGTAAAAGATTCAAAAGAAGTTCTTAAAGCAGCCGGTGATGACCTTGATGTGAGCATGCAGGATACAAGCTCGTCAATTACCGAAATTATCGCAAATATTGACAGCGTTCACAGCCAGATTAACAATCAGAGCGAAAGTGTTGCCCAGACAGCAGGTGCTGTAAACGAAATCGCTTCAAATATCGAATCCCTTGAACGCATGATTGAAAATCAGTCACAGGGAGTTTCAAATGCTTCAAGTGCAGTTGAACAGATGATTGGAAACATTGCTTCTGTAAACCAGTCTGTTGATAAAATGGCAACTTCCTTTGCTTCCCTTTCTGAACAGGCCAAAAACGGCTCAGAAAAGCAGGTTCACGTTAACGAGCGCATCGAAGAAATTGAACGGCAGTCCGAAATGCTTCAGGAAGCAAACGCCGCCATTGCTGCAATCGCAGAACAGACTAACCTTCTTGCAATGAACGCCGCTATCGAAGCAGCCCATGCAGGTGATGCGGGCAAAGGCTTTGCTGTTGTTGCAGACGAAATCCGTAAACTTTCAGAAACTTCTTCAACCCAGTCAAAAACAATCGGCGACCAGCTTTCAAGCATCCAGAACTCAATCGGCTCTGTTGTTTCGGCTTCCCAGGAATCAAGCGAAGCATTCAATATAGTTGCCGCTAAAATCCGCGAAACAGACCAGCTTGTCCGCCAGATTAAATCTGCAATGGAAGAACAGCAGGAAGGTTCAAAACAGATTACTGACTCACTCCATACAATGAACGACAGCACAATCGAAGTCCGCACTGCTTCCGAAGAAATGTCTATCGGAAACAAACAGATTCTTGATGAAGTCCGCCATTTACAGGATGCAACTCTGGTAATGAAAAACAGCATGGAAGAAATGTCTATCGGTGCCGAAAAAATCAATGACACAGGTGCTGCCTTAACAGAAATTGCCGGCAAAATGAAGCAGTCAATCAACCAGATTGGTGCTCAGATTGACCAGTTTAAGGTGTAAAACTTTAAAAATGAAAAAGATTCTGGCTGTAATTCTGGCTTTTATATGCATTACTTCGCCGTTTTTTTCATACGGAGCTTTTGACAGTGCCGTCGAAAAATCCCAGAATGAAAAATCAAAGCAGGATGAAAAGCCAAAGGAAAGCAATTCAAAAAAAGAATCTTCTTCCTCAGCTTCATCAGCAGACAGCGCAGAAGCCTCTCTTGTAGAATTTTTCTTTGAACTTTTTGCGTATGTCTGGCTGATTAATTTTTATGCACGCTATTATCCCTACCCTTATTCATACGACGACACAAAATATTTAAGCTACAAAGATTTAATGTCAGATGATTTTGAATCAGATTTACAGACTGCAACAACCCCTTTAAGATTTTACAGATTTTCATTGGACACTTCATTTGTCTGGCTCAAAGAGCTGGGAATCGGAAACGAGTCAAATTTCGACTGCATGATTTTCCCGGTAATCGGGCTTTATGCAAAAAACCTGATTCTTTTTGACCACATTCACGGCGAAGGCAATATGGGAAATATTCAGGCAGGAATTAACTTTCCGGTCTTTCAGACAAATCCGCTGAGTCTTTATTTAAAATTCGGCTGGTCAAGATGGTACAATGACATAACCCCGCTTTTACGAGATAATGCCTTTGTTTTTGGCGGTGAAGTAAAATCCTTCCCGTTTAAGCCTGTGACTCTGCGCTGGAAGTTCGACTGGCAGTTTTATGACAATGATTTATATGTTTTTGATTCAGATTTACTGGCAGGTGTAATGCTTGACCGGTATGAAATATTTGCCGGCTGGAAATATCTTGAAACTGGAACACAAAAATCTGACTCCACAGAGTGGAATGGTCTAAACTGTGGAATCAGAATACATTTTTAGGCTTTTTTTTAGAATACTACTACGACTTCGCCATCTGGATATTTTTCTGAAACAAATTTTTTGACTTTTTCGCTCTTAATGGCTTCAATCAAAGCTTTAATTTCTTCTTTGTTTTCGTTGCCAGATTTTACTGCAATTACGTTTACATAAGGAGAAGAAGAACCTTCAACAAATAAACCGTCTTTTTTTGCACTCAAACCTGCAGGAATTGCATAGTTTCCATTGATAACAGCAGCATCAACATCACCTAAAACTCGAGGAAGAGAAGCAGCTTCAATTTCCTTAAATTTCAGTTTCTTTGGGTTTTTTGCGATGTCAAGTGGAGTTGCTGTAATACCAGAGCCTTTTTTAAGTTCAATAAGCCCAGCTTCCTGCAAAAGAAGAAGTGCACGACCTTCATTTGTCGGATCATTTGGAATTGCAACAGTTGCCTTTTTCTTTAAATCGGCAAGTTTTTTGATTTTATTTGAATAAAGAGCAAAAGGCTCAACATGAATTCCTGCTGCATTTACAAGATGATAGCTCTTTTCTTTGTTGAAAGATTCAAGATAAGGAATATGCTGAAAATAGTTTGCGTCAATGTCACCTGCTTCAACAGCATCGTTTGGAGTGACATAATCTGTAAATTCAACAACCTCTAAGTTAATTCCCTTTGCAGCCAAATCTTCCTTTACAAGATTTAAAATTTCTGCATGTGGTTCAGGTGTTGCACCAACTTTAAGAGTTTTCTGTGCGAAAACTGTTGTCGCTGCCAAAGCAATTGCAACAAAAGAAATGATTTTTTTCATAATTGACTCCTTGTATTTTAAGTTTTTTTTACCTAGTAACCTAGTATGTTATTAAGTTTACAAAGAATTAATTTTTATGTCAATTACCTTTTTGAAATCATCTTATTAGTAATTTTTGTACCTGCAAACTGAATTAATGCAACCATTATGATAATCACCAAAACGCTTGCAATCATAACATCTGTACGGAAACGCTGATAGCCATACCGGATTGCTAAATCTCCCAAACCGCCGCCACCAAGAGTTCCTGCCATTGCAGAATAACTGACCAGATTTATAATCGTTAGGGTGATTCCGGAAACGACGGAAGGCAAACTTTCCGGGATAAGCACTTTATAAATAATCTGCCAGTTAGTTGAACCCATTGCACGGGCCGCCTGAACAACCCCTGGATCAACTTCGTTTAGTGCGGTTTCTGTAATTCTTGCTACAAAAGGAGCTGCCGCAATCGAAAGAGGAATTATCGTAGCAGCTGTACCGATTGCAGTTCCCAAAATAAAACGAGTGAAAGGCAAGAGAACAATCATCAGAATTACAAACGGAAAAGAACGTAAAACATCGATAATTCTGCTCAAAATCAGATTAAAGCCCGATTTTGGAGTGATTCCATATTTATTCGTTACATTTAAAAGCACTCCCAGAGGAAAGCCTATCAAAATTGCAAAAATTGTCGAGAAAAATACCATCAATAAAGTTTCAAGTGTCGAAGTTCCCACTAAAATCAGAATTTGTTCCATTATAGTTTCTCCACATTTACATGATTTTCTGAAAGCCAGTGAACGACTTTTTCAATTTCTTCGTCTTTTCCGGTAATGTCAACTTCCATATAGCCAACTTCCTCGTTTTGAAGCCGATTTAAACCCGCCGCAAGAATATTGAATGTTACATCAAATTCTTTTGACATCATGCTCAAAACCGGCTTTTCTGTTGCACCGTCTGCAAAATGCAGAACAAATCTTCCGCTGTCTTTTGACCATTTGACAACTTTATTTTGATATTCAAAATTTTTTGGCTCAGAAGAAATATTTTTAATAAAATTCCGCGTGACCTGAGTTTTTGGTTTTGTAAAAATTTCTTTAACTTTGCCAGTCTCAACCACCCGTCCATTTTCTATTACAGCAACACTTTCACAGGCATCGCGCACAACTTCCATCTGGTGTGTAATCATAACGACTGTAAGATTCATCTTTTTCTGAATTTCCTTGATAAGTTCAAGAATTTGATGAGTTGTGTTTGGGTCAAGAGCACTTGTGGCTTCGTCACAAAAAAGAATCGAAGGCTCTGTGGCAAGGGCACGGGCGATAGCAACCCGCTGTTTTTGACCACCGCTCAATGTGCTGACTGGTGCATTTTCACGGTCAGAAAGTCCGACCAGAGTAAGCATTTCTCTAACGCGCGATTTTATTTTTTCTCTTGGAGTACCCGCAATTTCAAGCGGATAAGCAATATTTTTACCCGCTGTTCTTGAAGAAAAGAGATTAAAATTCTGGAAAATCATACCGATTTTTCGTCTCTGTAAAATTAAGTCAGATTTTGAAAGATTATCAACCCGCTTATCGCCATAGTAAACATAACCACTATCAGGCGTTTCAAGCAGACTTACAAGCCTGACGAGAGAACTTTTTCCGGCACCACTTTTTCCGATTATTCCAAAGATTGTATTCTCTGGAATTAAAAGCGAAACATCATCAACTGCATGAATTTCAGAACGTTCATTTTTATTTTGCGAAATGTATGTTTTTTTAAGATTTTCAAGTTTTATCTGCATCGCTTAATAATGGTAAGAAAACTAAGAATTTTCAAGTGATTGTAAATTCAAACGTTACAAATGAAATCTTTAGTTGTATAATCAGAGTATGAAAAAAATCATTCTTTCCCTGTTTTTTATTTTCCCTTTATTTTATTCGTGTAAATCAGTCCCACTGGATTTAAAAACTTACAGTCCTGCTGCTGTTATAAGCGTTTATTCAAATCCGTCTGTACCATGGTACAATGAACGCACAAATTCAGAAACAGTAGACGACGGTATTTTAAGCGGAGCCGTTAACCGCCTTATCAACAAAACAAATCCTGAAGTTGAAACTTCGCAGGAAAGAATTAATCAGGCTGCTTCAATTCTTTATGAAAAACTGAAAGATTCCGGTCTTGAAGTTATTACCCCTCAGAATCTGGAAAATTCTTCAGTTTACAAAAATACAGGCAAGGATTTTTTTGACTACATCGGAAACACAGTACCGGCAGCAGGCTATAATGCAATAACATCTTCAAACGGCAAATTAAACCGGATGCTGTGCAAAGAAAGCGGTTCAAAAAGCGTTCTCTATGTAAATTTCAGGTTTCAGAAAATTCTGGCAAAAGACGGAGTTCGTAATAAAGGTGTTTCAGCACGACTGGTAATGACCGTTTTTGCAACCGATTCAAACGGAAAAAAGATTGTCAGCAGAGAATACAAAGCTGTTTCAGAAAATTACACGCCCTTTATAAATACTTCAAACTGGGACAAAGAAGAACTGATTTCCTTCTTCCCTGCCCTTGAAGAAAAGCTGATAACACAGTTTATAAACGATTATATCGCTTATTATTGATATATACCAACTTTTTTTGATATTTTTCTTGACAACTGTCTCTTTATGCCACATCATAAAATCAGTGAAAAAATTCCATTCAAAAAGCGAGGAGATTTTATGATGAAAAAAAAACTTGTAGTCACTTCAATTCTGGCGGCGGGGCTTTCTCTGCCTTTTTTTGCACAGACCAGCGCGTCAATAACAGCTGATTTTTCTGAAACCCAGACTCCAGTCAGTAAAAATCTTTTCGGAATTTTCTACGAAGACATAAACTATGCTGCAGACGGCGGTCTTTACGGCGAAATGGTTCAGAACCGCTCTTTTGAATTCGGTTCAGGAAACAACAGCTCTACAGAAGGCTGGAAAGACCATATCAATATTTCAGGCGAAAAATCTTCAAGCCGCTTAAAAGCTTCAAAAAAAGGCGGCTTAAACGCAAATAATCCGACCTTCGCCACATTCACTGCAAAGGCTGCCGGTGACGGATTTTACAACAAAGGCTACAAGGGAATGTATTTTGAAGCCGGTAAAACCTATCCGGGCTCGATTTGGCTTCGCTGCCCGGACGGAAGCATTTCAAGCATTACAGTTACAATCGGCGCCGACGATACCGATGCAAAAACTTCATCTGCAAAAATCACCGGAATCACAACAGAATGGAAAAAATACGAATTTTCACTCAAGGCAGCTGCAAACACTTACAACGGGCGCCTTTCTGTTTACGCTGACCAGGCCGGTAAAATTGATGTAGATTTTGTCTCACTTTTTATGGCAGACATATACAAAAACGAGCCGAATGGACTTAGAAAAGATCTGGCAGAAATGCTTGAAGCAATGCATCCTGCCTTTATCCGCTTCCCTGGCGGCTGTATCGTTCACGGTCATTTTTTGAACGACCGCTATCAGTGGAAAAATACGGTTGGTCCTGTTGAAGAACGCAAAGAAACTCCGAACTTCTGGGGAGGAAATATTCCGTATCAGCAGTCGTACGGCATAGGTTTTTATGAATATTTCAGGCTTTGCGAAGATTTAGGAGCAGAACCGATTCCTGTTTTAAGCGTCGGAATGAGCCATGACGGAGAAAAATCTCCTGTAAGTGAATACAAATGGTATGCTCAGGACGCACTCGATTTGATTGAATGGGCAACAGGTCCGGAAACAAGTAAATGGGGAAAAATCCGTGCAGAAGCCGGACACCCAGAGCCATTTAAACTCAACTATATCGGAATCGGTAACGAAGACTGCGGGACAGATTATCTTGAACGCTTCAAATTCATTTCTTCTGCAATCAAAAAGAAGTATCCGAACATAAAGACAATTATTTCATCAGGCTTTACATACAATGACATCAACTTTAACAACGCATGGAATCAGGTACGCACCTGGGAAAAAAGCAAAAAAACTGCAAACCTTACAGACCTTGTTGACGAACACTACTACAATCCGTACACATGGTTTTTAACGAACGGAAGCCGCTACGATGACCAGAAATTCTATCCGCGCGGAGAAAACAAAGCAAAAGTTTTCATCGGAGAATACGCTTCCTGGGTAGACGGCAGAAGAAACTCGCTTTTTGCAGCTCTCACAGAAGCCGCTTACATGACAGGCATTGAACGCAACGGCGATATTATCGAAATTGCAAGTTACGCCCCTCTTTTTGCACGAGACGGCTTTGTTCAGTGGCAGCCGGATGCAATCTGGTTTGATAACAGTCAGGTCTACGGCACGCCGAACTACTATGTGCAGAGCATGTTCATGAATCACAAAAGCGACTGGACAATTAAAACAACGCTCACACAGCCGGTACAGCCGTATGCCAAAAAGAAAGGCATTGAAGGTACAGTCGGAATCGGTTCATGGGCAACAACTGCTCAATTTAAAGACATAAAAGTTACAGACACAGATACAGGAAAGGTCATTTACAGTTCTTCTGGTGCAAAAGACACAAATGATTTCAGTGTTGCAACTCAGAGGGGTGAATGGGAAGCAGGCAAAGGAGTTTTCAATCAGAAATCAATGGCTACACCGGCATTTATGGCACTCGACAACGAAACTGACATAGACGGTATGCAGAATTACACGCTTGAACTTCAGGCACAGAAAACAGGCGGAGCTGAAGGATTTTTAATCAGCTTTGGCGTAAAAGGCGAAAATCTGTACTGGTGGAACATGGGCGGCTGGGGAAATACTCAGAGCTGTGTTGAAAAAGGCACACTCAGTGGCCGGAGCATAATCGGAGATTCAAAACCAATGAATCTTACAAACGGCAAATGGTACAAAATAAAAATTGAAGTCAAAGGCGAAACCTATAAATGCTGTCTTGACGGAAAACTTATACACGAATTTACCGATGTCCAGAATTTCGACCCGGTTTATGCCCATGTCGGCCGCACAGAAAACGGCAAAGTTATCATCAAGATTGTAAACGTAACAAACAGTCAGGAAGATGTAAAAATTTCACTTAAAAACGCACCTGCCCTTTCACAAACTGCAAAAGTAACGATTATTACAGGCGGAGCAGATGATGAAAACAGCTTTAGAGTTCCAAAGCAGGTCGTTCCACTAGAGGAAACTTTTAGCGGTGTTTCAAGTGATTTTACATATCCTGCAAAGCCGTTCTCACTTTCAATTCTGGAAATTGAAGGCAAGTAAGGAATAAACTCAGGGGGAATTTTTAATAATTTCCCCTGAGTTTACTTCAACTATATACAAATTGAGATTCAACGCAATAGACGCTCTTTCCAGTGCGCCGATGAATTTCCTGCGCTTGAGAGTCATTGCTTTCTATAAAAAAAACGCATCATGCAAGAACCCGTACACTTCCGCTTTGAATTCGGCATGATTTCCACGCTTCCGTCGCTCTTCGGCACGGCGTTTTTTAGAAAGTGAATATACTTTTTTCCATTTAAGAATAATATCACCGTCAATACAAAGAATTTTATCCAGATCAGAAAAAATTTCAGGCAACCGGAATTTATAAAGTGCCGCTATTTTCTGTGCAGCATTTTTCACAAGCGAATTAAGCGAAACAAGCGTTGGAAGAATATAATTTTCGTCCGTGATGTAAACGATGTGATTCATAAACTATTCCCTTTCCTTCATAAATTCCATGTATTTTTTATGAACTTCCGCCGGTTTTCCGTCCATCTGAATCTTTCCGTTTTTTATCCAGATTGAACGGCTGCAGATTTTTTCGATTTGGGTGAGTGAATGAGACACAATGACGATTGTCGTGCCTTTATTGCGGATTTCAATAAGTTTGTTAAAGCATTTTTCCTGAAAAGCGGCATCTCCCACGGCAAGAATTTCGTCGATAAAGAGAACTTCTGCTTCAACATTGATTGCAACGGCAAAGGCAAGACGCATATACATTCCCGAAGAATAAGTACGCACGGGATTATCGATGAATTCTTCCAGACCCGAAAAGTCGATAATGTCAGAAAGTTTACGGTCTATTTCCTTGCGGGTAAGTCCAAAAATCGAAGCGTTTATATAAATGTTTTCCCGTCCGCTCATGTCCGGGTGAAAGCCGGCACCAAGTTCAATCAGTGCAGAAACCCTTCCGTTTACATAGATTGAACCTGAGTTCGGATAAATAATTTTGGTGAGCAGTTTTAGCGTTGTAGATTTTCCACAGCCGTTATTCCCGATAAGACCGACAGCCTCACCTCTTCTAATTGAAAAAGAAATATCATCAAGAACTGTGCGTTCCTCATACCGGTTACGCTTCCAGAAAAGCACCTTTTCTTTGAGCATAGGAGCTTTATCAAAATAAACCTTGAATTTTTTTGTCACATGATTTACAGAAATTATTTCATCCATACGCATTTCCTATAATTCTTCCGCAAATCCTTTCTGAAGCTTAGAAAACACAAGTTCTCCAAGTAACAGAAAAACGACGCCAAACAAAACTGCGGAAAGCAAGTTTTCAAGATGAGGAATTTCTTTGTAATAAAGAATCGAACGGAACGCCTCGACAATCGGTGTCATCGGATTCATGTTAAAAAGCGTTAGATACCGGTCGGGAACATTTTTGCTTGAATACATAACAGGCGTAAGCATTTGCCAGGCAAGTGTAAAAATTCCCAGAATGTGCTGTAAATCCCGGAAGTAGACTGTAAGTGCCGAAGAAAGCAGCGAGATTCCCAGCGTGAAAATATATTCAATCAATAAAATCAGAGGAAGATAAATAAGTGCCAGAAAATTAAATCCAATGCCTGAAATAAAAAGAACGGCAAAGACAACGATAAAACAGTAAAGCATATTTACAAAAGCTGTCGTCACAAAAGAAAGCGGAAGAATCTCACGCGGAAAATAAATTTTCTTAACCATGTCAGCAGAATTCAAAATGCAAGCACACCCGCCCGTCAGCGAAGTACTGAAAAAAATCCATGGCACAAGAGCGACAAATAAAAACAGGTAGTATTTTTCGATATTCGAACGCATAATAATCGAAAAAACAAAGGTATACACGAACATCTGCAGAAGCGGATTCAAGAAAGTCCACAAAAATCCGAGGACAGAGCCTTTGTATCTGCCTCGAAGTTCCCGGTGAACAAGTGAAAAGAGCATCTGCCGGTAACGATAAAGATTTTTAAAAAGAGAAATCATGATTCAAGAAACTCCGCCATATACTGCCAGAATAAACCTGCAATTTTTTCATATTCAAAATCTGAAAGCCTGATATTTTGATTTTCTATGATTGTTTTTCGTAATTCATCATCTGTCAGAATTCTGTTCATTACAGCGGCTGTTTTTACAGAATTCTTTTCCTTCAAAATAAATCCGCTGCCACCCAGTGTTTCTGATATGGCTGAACTGTCATAGGCAACAACAGGTTTTTCGAAAAACATCGCCTCAACAAGCGGTACACAAAATCCTTCATGCTCACTCTGGCATAAAAACAAATCCGAAACTTTATAGTAAGCAAGAATTTCTTCAAAACGAACGTGCCCGGTAAAAATAACATTCTTTACTCCAAGAACTCCTGCATAATCACGCAGTCTCTGTTCATACCGTTCAAGACTTGAAGAAGAACCGACAAAAAACAGGCGTGACTTTTCATTAAAGTACCGCTGATACTCATAAAATACCTTTAAAACATCCTCGTGTTTTTTATTCGGTGCAATGCGGCCTGTAAAAATAATATTTGTGAAATTATCATTGTACTGTTTCAGAATATGCTCCGCGGGCGTTTTTTTGTAATCATCAAACGGAATTAGAATCGGAAGTATACGGATTGGGCAGGAAAAACCCATACGAAGCAAATCTTTTTTATTAAATTCTGAAGGTGTCAGCACTAAATCAAATGTGCTTTTAAGGCTTTCAACTTCTTTTAAAGCCTGTTCACAGGATTTCTGAGACTGCACATTGTAATCCTTAAAAAAATGCGGCGGTGTAATGTTATGATACATCATTATTTTAAGACAGCGTAAATGCTTTATATCTTCATTCAGCTGTGATGAACATGCAACATGCGAGATCAAAATATCATTTTCAGACAGGGATTTAAGGTCAGATATAGTGAAAATAGAATCTTCTTCTCCGGCTTTTATATTTACGCTCTCTGCATAAACAGCCGTTTCAATTCCTTTTTGTTCAATAATTTTTTTTAAGGCAAGAATGTCATTTCCAACTGCATCACCATAAGAAAGACTGGGAACTATCTGTATAATCCGCATTTTTATCCTACCTGAGATGCATCATACGCAATAATTTTTTTGCACAGCGTTTACAAAAAGGAGGCAAAAAAGGGGACTTTCCTTTTTTAATCCGGACTGATTCAAACCGATAAGCTGATTCACACATTCCATTTAAGACAATCATCTGTGTGAGTTCCTGCATAATTTCTGATGTATTTATACTTTGCATAGTTTTTATTCAAAACTACGAAATTTCGTAGTTAAACTTATAATACTCTTTAATTTCGGATTTTTCAAGTAAAACTACGAATAAAAGTAATAAAATAAAGTTATGTCTTTCTGGACGAATGTTGAACTTTTAAGAGAAGAACAAAATACCTCTTACCGCTGGCTTGCAAAAATAATGGGCGTTTCAGAAACAACTGTTTCAAGCATGAGAAAAGCAGACACTGAACCGCGTGCATCCCAGGCGGTCAAAATAGCCCTTGCACTTGGCACGACTGTTGAATTTTTAGTGGGAGAAGTTAAGATTTCTGAGGGTCAGACAGTTCAAACTGATTTATACTTAAAAAAGTACATCACTTTAAAAGAAAATTTAAAATCACTTGTCGAAAATTCATGATATTTCTTTAAGAAGTTTCTACTCTCCGCCAAGCCAATTTAAAAATTTATCGTCTTTTGCCGAATCAGAGGTTTCTGACTTTTTCTGTATTCCGAGCAGTTTTTCGACATATTTTCCTACAATATCATTTTCAAGATTTACCGTGTCACCGGCTTTTTTTAAAAGAAGCGTAGTTTCTTCTGCCGTATGAGGAATCACGCTCACCGCAAATTCACTTTCATTTACAAGCGCAACTGTAAGGCTGATTCCGTCAATTGCAATTGAACCTTTTTCAACGATGAGCCGCAAAATTTCTGAACTTGCTTTAATATGTACCCACACTGCATTTTCTTCGCGTACAAAACGGGAAATTGTACCAGTGCCGTCAATGTGCCCGCTCACAATATGACCGCCAAACCTGCCGTTTGCCGCCATTGCCCTCTCCAGATTCACGCAGCTTCCTGTTGAAAGAGAGCCGAGTGATGAACGGCGCAAAGTTTCTGCCATAACATCTGCAGTAAATGAAGAAGAAGTCATGCCTGTAACAGTAAGACACACTCCATTTACCGCAATTGAATCTCCGGTCTTTGTTCCTTCAAGCACTTTTTTTGCATTAATTTCAAGCGAACCGGACTTTCCGCCAAGTGAGATTTTTTTAATTTTTCCGGTTTCTTCGATTATTCCTGTAAACATTTTGATTTTTCCTTTTAATCCACAGATTTTTCACTTTATATACTCAATTAAAATGTCATTCTCAAATTGAGTGACTTTTTCAACTCTGAATTCAAATGCTTCTTCAACAAGATTCACGCCTTCTCCACCAACTGGAGATTTTGCCTGCCCTCCGAAGATTTTTGGCGCTGTAAAAGCATAGATTTTATTCACTATACCCGCCTTCAAAGCACTGTAATTTATTGATGAACCGCCTTCAATAAGAACGCTGTCTATTTTCATTTCGCCTAAAATTTTCATAAGCTCAAATAAATCAACCGAAGGCCTTTGGTTTTGTTCTGCTTCAGCCGATTTTTCTGAAGGAACTTCAATTACTTCCACGCCCGCATTTTCAAGTGATAGTTTTTTTTCAATAAAAGACGGCTCATTCTGTCCTTTTTCCGCACATGCAACAATCGTTTTAATTTCTTTTGCGCTCTGTACGATTTTACTGGTCAAAGGGATTTGCAAAGAACTGTCGCAGATAATCCGCACGGGATTATTTCCGATTTGACAGCCATTTTCGTTTGTAAGCCGGCAGTTCAACATTGGATCATCTGTTTTGACAGTTCCGATTCCCGTAAGAATTCCTGCATAACGGTTACGAAGCACATGAACAAATTCACGCGATTTTTTATTTGAAATCCATTTTGACTCGCCGGTTTTTGTGGCGATTTTTCCGTCAAGCGTCATCGCGTATTTTAAAGCAACGAAAGGCATTTTAGTCGTTATGTACTGAAAAAAAATCGGATTAAGTTCATCACACTCAGAACGCAAAAAATCTTCATCAACCTGAATTCCGTTTTCACGAAGATATGCATTTCCTTTTCCATGAACAAGCGGATTCGGATCACGGCTTCCAACTACTACGCGCGAAATTCCGGCTTCAACAAGAGCATGTGTGCACGGCGGCTGCTTACCAAAATGACAGCAGGGTTCAAGTGTTACATAAATTACAGCTCCTTCAGGATTCTTTCCATTCTCGTAACAATTTTTCAACGCTTCCCGCTCGGCGTGCAGTTCTCCAAAAGCATGATGAAAACCTTCACCGATAATGCGCCCGTCCTTAACAATAACCGCTCCGACCAGGGGATTAGGGTTGGTTTTTCCTTCGCCACCACGTGCCAGTTCAATCGCACGCCGCATGAAATTTTCTGAAAGTGTTTCCATCATATATATTTTATCTTATCTGATTTTAAATTGTAATACATAATTTAAAAATATTTGTTAGTTATAGGTAACAATTTGCAATTACTTCGTCTTTAAGTTATAATATATATGATTACAAAGATTAATATCTTTTTTTTAAGGAGTTTTATATGAAAAATTATTTTGATTTAACCGGTCAGGTTGCAGTAGTTACAGGCTGCTCTACAGGTCTTGGCGTTCAGATGGCAAAGGCACTGGCAAATCAGGGAGCAAAAATCGTAGCAATTGCCCGCCGTAAAGATAAAATCGACGAAGTTGCAAAAGAAATTGCAGACACATACAAAGTTGAAACTCTTGCCGTTCAGTGTGATATCACTGACACAGACAAAGTTAATGCTGCAGTTGACCAGATTTTTGCTAAATTCGGAAGAATCGACATTCTCATCAACAATGCCGGCACTGGTGCTGTAGCTCCTGCAGAAGACATTACAGACGATCAGTTCAACGGTGAACTTAATGTTGATTTAGGCGGCACTTTCAAAATGTCACGTGCAGTTGCAAAAAAGGCCATGATTAACGCAAAATACGGCAGAATCATTAACATTGCTTCAATGTATGGTTTAGTCGGAAACAAAGTAGCACCATGTTCACCATATCATGCTGCAAAAGGCGGTGTCGTTAACCTTACACGAGGACTGGCTGCTGAATGGGGCAAATACAATATCAATGTAAACGCAATCTGCCCGGGATATTTCTACAGCCCGCTCACAAAAGAAACTCTGGACTCTGACTTCTTCCAGCAGAATGCACAGACTATGATTCCGCTTTCCCGATACGGAAACGAAGGTGAACTTGATACAGCTGCAATTTTCCTTGCAAGCCCTGCTTCAAGCTATGTTACAGGCGTTGCACTTCCAGTCGACGGCGGCTACACAAGCATGTAACAACATAAAAGCTGCCCATTCAGGCAGCTTAGTGCAAATTAGCCGTGCTGTTCTATGCACGGCGAAAACTCAAAATGAATGATATTGCCGCCCGTTTAGGTTTTTCCAATCCAAATTATTTTTCTAATGTTTTCAAAAAAGTCACGGGATTACGCCCGACTGAATTTATTGAAAAACAGAATTAAGATTTGAAAGCGATAAAATTACAGGTTTACCTGAAGAATCTGTTACAAGAATTCCTTCCTGATAAATGTTAACTGGACTTGAAGCTTTTACAGGAACGCTGCTTTTGTTTTTAAGGTTAAGATTTTTATCATAGGAAGCAAGATAGTTTTTTCCGTCTTCATTAAGAATTACATAGTATAAATCCTTAAAAAACACAAGCGGGCCTGATTCTGAAAGAGTTTCTTCGCTTTGTTTTGTTATTTCAAGTGATTCTAAATCAATCAGACAGAGCTTTACTGTTGATTTTTTGTCATTTACTCCGCACATGGCAATAAATCCGCCGTCTGTCTGGTAAATATTTTTATCTCGTATCTGCTTTAAATCAGATTTTTTATAGACAGAACCATCGCTGAAATTTACTGTCATTAAAGTGTAAAGTTTTTCTTTTTCATCTGCAACAAAAAGGCTTGTAATGTATTTTTCATTTTTTAAGGACTCTTTTTTAATTTCTTCTTTATCTTTTGCAATCTGCTCGCGCTCAGACTTTGCTTCATCACCTTTTTTGTCGGCAATTTTCTGCTGCTCGCTGGCTGTTTTCGCATTTTCTTTCGCAGACTCTTTATCGCCTTCCTTTTTCGCCTGAGCAGCTTCTTTCTGAGCAGTCTTGGCATTTTCACTTGCATTTGAAGCTTCTTTTTCTTTTATGTCAGCCATGCTTTCACGGACTTCAATATTTTTATCTTCTTCAGAACGGAGCGCTTCAATTACATTTTCATCACTTATTACAGAAGTCTCTACAGAAGCAGTCCCCTGCCCTATTACACCAAGCGGAATTACAATCTGGGTTTTGCCTGCCCAATCCTGCCAGTTCGTGCTTAAGCCCACAGAATCTTCTGTAAGATATGTAAGAACTGCATTTTTATATTTTCCGGAAAAATTAGAAAGACTTCCATGGTAAACAGCATTATAGACAGTAATAAAAACAGAAAGAGTCTGGGAATCTTCCTGACTGTAGCCGTAAGCCGCCATTAAAAAACCTGTGATTATGCGGCGCAGGTTATTAATATGATCAACACCGGCATTTTCATTTAAGAAAAGAATATCTGCATCAAGTGCATTTTCTTCAGATGAACCGACAACATGATATACAGAATATTTTGCATAAGGCTGGACGGCAATCGGATTCTCAAGATTTGAAGAAACCTCTTCTCCCAGTTTCGTTCCGATTCCCAAAATAGCGTCTGCACTTTCAATTACAGCATGAGGCCCGCCATAATTTTCAAACTGAATCGAATCCTGCTGATTTTCTTCAAGCTCAGTTTTATTAACTTCAATTGCAAAAACGCCAAAAGAAAGTAACAAAAATCCAACGCTTATCAATAATTTTTTCATTTTTAATTCCTACTTTAGTAATTCCTTTGCGCTCGACAAAAAGCCGGCCATATTCTGAATGTCCGACGGAATTATGATTTTTGTAGCCGCTCCTTCACTCACTTTTGCAAAAGTCTCAAGGCTTTTTAATTTAATTACGCTTTCATCAGCTCCTGCATCGCGAATCATCTGAATACCGCGTGCCGTTGCCTGCTGCACTTCCAGAATCGCCTCTGCTTCGCCCTTCGCTTTCTGCACGGCGGCTTCTTTTTGAGCTTCAGCTTCAAGAATGGTAGCCTGCTTTTTGCCCTCAGCTTCCAGAATTGCACTCTGCTTATGACCTTCAGCAATCAGAATCTGCTCGCGCCTCTCACGCTCGGCCCGCATCTGCTTTTCCATCGCTTCCTGAATCGCCTTTGGCGGATCAATATTTTTGACTTCAACACGCGTGACTTTGATTCCCCATGGGTCAGTCGCCTCATCAAGAATGCTGCGCATCTTTGTGTTGATTACATCTCGGCTTGTGAGCGTTTCGTCAAGCTCCAGCTCGCCGATAATGTTTCGGATAGTAGTAGAAGTAAGGTTTTCAAGCGCAAAATTCGGATTCTCAACGCCGTAAGTGTAAAGTTTTGGATCAGTCACCTGACAATAAACAACTGTATCAATCTGAATGGTAACATTATCCTTTGTGATTACAGGCTGAGGCGGAAAATCCATGACTTTTTCCTTTAATGACATGGTATTCGCAATGCGATCGATAAAAGGAAGTTTTACATGGAACCCAACCTGCCAGGTTGTCTGATAAGCACCAAAGCGTTCAATAACGCACGCCCTCGACTGAGGAACCACGCGCACATTTGCCACAATAATCAGAAAGAAAACAAATAAAATTACAACAACAACTGGAATCATCATATTTTTTTCTCCTTTACGACCAGAGTATTTCCTTCAACGCGAACAACTTCGCAGACAGCCCCTTTTGGAATCTCAGAATTTTCTTCTGGCATTGCATTCCACAGCACCCCATTTGACGATTTTACTTCACCTTTTTCAAACTGGGTTATTTTTTTCAGAACTAATACTTCCTGACCATCAAGGGAATTCACATTTGTAGTAACACGGCCAAGCTTTAATTTTTTTACAGCAAATGGACGCGTAAAAATCATAAGGATAATTGTCACAAGAAAAAAAATTAAGAATTGCCAGCGAAGTGGAATCGGCGTACGCGATAAAAAAATCATTATAAGAGCTGAAAAAGCCGCCCATACAGTTGTAAGCGAAAAAGTAACAGCCTCGATAACAAGCGAAGCCACCATTACACAAAGCCAAAACCAGGGCAAATGCAATAAAATGAAATTTAAAAAATCATTCATATTGCAATTATAAACCGATTTTTTTATTTAAGAAAGAAAAATTTAAACACGCTCAAAAATTTCAGGTGAGTAGACATAGTCAACTCCCATTTCATTAATCACAAAGAGAGAACCTTTTTGTGGTCCTTCTACAATTTCTCCTACACAAAGATAAACTTTATTTTTTTCAAAGAAATCGCAGTCTTCACCAATATAGCGGATTTTATACAATGTTTTTTCAGTTTTGTTTTCCATAGCATTTAC
>NZ_JAZOUG010000075.1:0-8886 GCF_045657965.1 Treponema sp.
CCCCATTCAAAAGGACGGCAGTTAATTGGTGTAGCAAAAGTGTTGTCTACGATGAGAGGAACTCCTTTTTTGTGAGCGATTTTTGCCCAGCGTTCGATGTCAAAAACAGTGAGGGCAGGGTTTGCGATTGTCTCGCCGAAAACAGCCTTTGTATTCGGTTTAAATGCTGCCTGAATTTCTTCATCGGAAGCATCCGGAGAGATGAAAGTGAAGTCAACGCCCATCTTGCGCATGGTGACATTAAAAAGATTGAATGTTCCGCCATAGATTGAGCTTGAAGCTACGATATGGTCGCCGTTCTGAGCTATGTTGAATGTAGCAAAGAAGTTTGCAGCCTGACCTGAGGAAGTGAGCATTGCGGCAGATCCGCCTTCAAGTGCGCAGATTTTTCCTGCAACCATGTCGTTAGTCGGGTTCTGCAGTCGTGTATAAAAATATCCTGAAGCTTCAAGGTCAAAGAGTTTTCCCATATCTTCGGAAGTGTCGTATTTAAAAGTCGTAGACTGAATGATTGGAATCATTCGTGATTCACCGTTTTTTGGTGAGTAGCCGGCATGAATACATTTTGTTGCGTTTTCCATTTTTAATTTCCTCTATGGATAGATTTTAACCAAAATCAAGAATTTATTAAACAGCCTTAATCTTCAGAATTCGACACAGATACACACGGATAAAAAAATAATCAGTGTCCATCTGTGTTAATCTGTGGTTACTTTTTTCTTCTGTCCGGAAAGACTGTTTCGCTCCCAGAAAACACCGTCTTTATACCCCTGAATTTCCTTATCACTTTCGGCACAAATAAGCCTTTTTTCTGCCCAGAGACAATATTCTTCGTTCTGTTCGATTCCCACATAATGCCGGCCAAGTTTTTTTGCAACTACGCTTGCCGTTCCGCTGCCCAAAAACGGGTCAAAAACAATGTCACCGGGTCTGCTTGAAGCCAGAATAAGCTTTGCGTAAAGTTTTTCGGGTTTTTGGGTCGGATGATCAGTATTCTCGGGCATTGACCAGAAAGGAATCGAAATGTCATCCCAGAAATTTCCGGGATATGTAAGGCGGAAGTTACCATCCTCGCCTTCATTCCAGTCTTTCGGCTTTCCGTTTTCTTTGTATGGCGCGATTACTTTCCGCTTCATTTTTACAGCTTCAACATCAAAATAGTAGTCGTTCGGATTTTTGACTGCAAACCAGATATCTTCCATAGAGTTTTTCCAGTTAAATTTTGCACCCCTTCCCTTTTCACGCTGCCAGGTAATTCTGTTGAGAACTGTAAGTTCCTTTTCGACAGCACGCTGGAGTGAAGAAGTGCATTTCCAGTCACCGCAAATGTAAAGAGAGCCGTTTGGTTTTAGTTTTTTGCAGACAAGAGGAAACCAAAGTGAAAGATACTCATCGTAATCATTTTCTGAACGGGCATTAAAAACCCTTCCGCCAAAATTTTTCGTAAGATTATAGGGCGGGTCAACAATAATAAGGTCAGCAAATTCATCAGGAAGAAGAAAAAAAGCTTCCATGACATCGGCATTAATCGTTCTGTTTAAAAAAGTTTCTATTGATACAGGATTTCCTTTATTTTCAGAACGCAAATCTTCCAAAGAAAGCAGTTTATTTTTAAGGAAAGGAATTTCTGATTCTTCCAGTGTAAGTGTACGGTTACGGAAAGCTTTTTCTTTTGGCATATAATCCATTTTATAAAATTTTTAAAACAAACACCACAATATAATCTGAAAAAATTTACTTTTGGAGTTTTTGGAGATTTTTTTTTGAAAATTCTTATTTTATTTCTATTGACACAACCAGCCTATAAATTTAAAATCATGTGTCTTTGACAAGGAATCCTCATGTTTTATAATGATGAAATAACAAACGATGTTAAGATTATGGCTCTCGGTTTTTCTTATACCGATGAGATTGACGAAGCTTATGAAGATTCAGGAGAGGAAGACGATTTTGAATCTTTAAGCGATGATACTCTCAACAAATTTGATGATGATATTTACGACGACACCTTAGACGATGATGATGTAAATGTCACCTACGATTCCGACTATCCAGAAGATTATAACGACGAACTTACAGAAGATTATTCTGATTCAGAAGAATAAAAAAATACGCTGCACTTTTGCAGCGTATTTTTTTTACCCCTAATTACCGCAGTTTTTTACCGCCATGCCAGAGTTTTTCCAGATCATAAAACTCACGGGCATCTTTACTCATTAAGTGAACCACTACATTTCCAATATCGATTAAATTCCAGTCATCACCAGACGGAGCTTTATTGTGTGTAACATGGATTTCCATTTCATTTGCTTTGACATAATCTTTAATTTGTTTTGCAAGTCCCTGCCAGTGACTTGAACTGTGAATGGTTGCGATTACAAAATAATCAGTCCAGCTGTTCAATTCTGAAACATCAATTACAGTAACCTCTTCAGCTTTAGAATCTTCGAGTATCTGTGCAATTTCAAGTGCGTTTTCCTGTGCAGTTTTCATAAATAAATCTCCTATTTTTTAACATAACGACCGTCGAAGTCTCTTCCAAGAATTATAGTAAAGTCTACATTAGACACACTTGTATTATCGGCATCTTCCGAAATACTTTCTTCGACTATATTCGTACAGCGGATAAAATCTCCCAGACTTTTTGCAACCTCCGCATTACCGATATGATTAATAATGACCGTTTTATCATAATCATTAGAATCTGCATTTCCAGTCGCAATAATATCATATCCAGCACTTTGAAGTAATGCCATTGTATTGCGGGCTAATCCCTGAACTGTAGTACCGTTTTGTATTTCAAGCACATATGTACGGTTTACATTAACATTATCAAGGGAAATAAGTGAGTTTGATACCTGTTTAAAGACATCTTTTATAAGCTGACCGTCATAATACGGAAAAAGAAGCGTTTTTCCATCAACTACGCGCTTAGAACCGGTAATCGTCTGAGGTGTAAGATGTTCAGAATCAACCTGAGAAATTATGGTTAAAAGTTTATAAAATTCTTTTTCATCAAGACTGGTAAAAATTTTCCTGCTTATAATATCAAAAGATTTTTTATCCTTAAGTATTTTTTCATTTCTTGAAAGTGCTGCAAAAAAAGCAAGGAGTACATTCTGCCTTCGTTCAATTACATCATCTTCAGTTTCGTCGGATTTTTCGTAATTGAGATAAGTTTGAATTTTTTCACCATCTAGGGAAACTACTCCGCTTGGTAAAAGATAACGCTCACCTTCTTCATTTTTTACATCAACAGGAGAAGGAACGAAAATCTTCATTCCTCCGAGCATATCTGTAAGTTCGCCGAATTTTGTAAGGTTCAAAACCATATAAAACGGAATTGTCTGCCCTACAAGATTTTCGATTTCTGCCTTATAGGTTTCAATTCCTTTTTCAAGATAAACGGAATCTATGGAGTCAACACGTCCCAGACTTTGAAAAATTGCACCGGTATTTCCAAGAATATTAATAAGTGCACCGCGCTTTGAAACCGGATAATATATAAACACATCGGTAAAAAACACCCTGTTTCGGTCTTCGAGAACGACAAGAGTTTTTATAACGGTATCTGATTCTATATTTTCTTCAACTTTGCTTACTCTGAGCGAAAGCACTAAAGCAACTGTAACAGAAATGAGAATTATAAAAATCAGAAGGAGCAGAAAAGCTCCTTTGTTTGAATTCGGATTATTTATTTTCATTTTTAAAAAATTATATAATATTTTTAAAGAAAGTTACAGTGGGTAATTTTACTGCGTTTTACTTCCTGTTAATTTTCACTCATCTGACTTTCATAAACTTCACGGTAAATCCTGCTGGTCTGCATAAGCTGTTCATGGCTGCCTTTTGAGCTTATTCTGCCTGAATCAAGTACAACGATAAAGTCTGCATCCTGCACAGAGGCAATTCTCTGTGCAATTATGATTTTTGTTGTTTCGGGAAGTGAAATCCGCAGGGCATTTCTTATCCGTAAATCTGTTGCAGTGTCTACTGCACTTGTTGAATCGTCAAGAATCAGTATTTCAGGCTTTTTTACAAGTGCGCGTGCAATGCAGATACGCTGCTTTTGACCACCGGAAAGATTTACTCCGCCCTGTCCTAAACAGGTTTCGTATCCTTGCGGAAAGGCAGAAATAAAGCCGTGGGCATCACTTGCTTTGCAGGCTTCGATTAAATCTTCATCTGCTGCATTTTCGTTTCCCCATCTTAAATTTTCTGCAATTGTTCCTGAAAAAAGAGTATTTTTCTGCAAAACAAAACCGATTTTTTTACGCAGTTCATTCAGATTCCACTTACGCACATCAATTCCTGCAACCGTAACTTTACCCTGAGTTACTTCATAAAGCCGGGGAATCAGCTGCACCAGAGTTGATTTTGAGCTTCCTGTTCCTCCAAGAATTCCGACTGTACTTCCACGAGGAATTGTAAGGTTAATATCAGAAAGAACGGCATGTTCCATTTTTTTGTCGTAAGAAAAATATACGTGTTCAAAAATAATGGAATAATCGTCACGTGATATTTCAGGGGTACGGGGGCTTGCCCCTGTAGAGAGGGTAGAACGCAACGAAGTGCGGGCGCAGGGGGAGACTTCCCCCCCCTGATTCCTGATTTCTATTTTCTCATCCAGTACTTCCAGGATTCTTGAGAGTGAAGTCCGGCTTAAAATGAACATTACAAAAAGGCGTGAAAGCATCATCAGTGACATTAAAATCTGGGTGATGTAGGAAATAAAGCTGATAAGCTCGCCCGGAAACATTCTGCCTTGAATTACCATATTGCCGCCAAACCACAGGGCACTGACAATGCAGGCATAAATTGTGAGCTGCATTAAAGGCATGTTGATTATTACGATTTTTTCGGCTGAAGCCTGTGTGTGCTGTAAATCATCTGCAATGGTGTCAAATTTTTCATTTTCGTGTTCACCGCGGACAAAAGATTTTACAACACGGATTGCAATTAAATTTTCCTGAACGACCCGGTTTAAGCTGTCATATTTTTCAAGCATTTTCTTAAAACGCGGATAAACAGCCAGCACGATTGAAAGTAAAACTGCTGCAAGAACAGGAATTACAATTACAAAAATAAGTGCAAGAGTTGAATTTATCGAAAAGGCCATGATGCAGCCAAAAATCATCATGATTGGAGAGCGTACCATTGTGCGGATTATGTTCTGGTACATATTCTGAAGGTTTGTAACATCGGTTGTAAGGCGTGTAACCAGAGACTCTGTGCCAAAATGGTCCATATTTGAAAAAGAAAATTCCTGAACACGTGAAAAAAGTTTTTTACGTAAATTCTTTGAAAAGCCGAACGCTGCCAGTGAAGAAATACGTCCGCACATAACTCCGCAAAAAAGTGAAAAACAGGCCATAAAAACCATTAAAAGGCCATTCCGGATTACGAAAGCTGAATCGGAGTTTTTGATTCCAGTGTCTACAAGACGGGCCATGACAAGAGGAATCGTTGTTTCCATTATGACTTCACCGAACATAAAAAGCGGTGAAAGGACTGTGTAAAAAATATAGCGTTTTTCCAGTCCGGAAGTAATTTTTTTCACGAACGACATGAAACCATTATAACAAAAACAATGTTTTCTAATAAATATATGTTATTCCATTTAATATTATTTAAATTTATTTTAATATGCGTTAAACTTTAAGATATGGCAGAACATGGTGTAAGTCTTTCTCAAGACGAAGTTGACAAATTACTTGGGATCACAACCTCAAAAAGTGATTCACCAGAAATCGAAAAAAAAGTTTACCGTACAAAACATATATATTCAGAATCTCAAATAAAGCAGATCCGGTCTTTCTGTAAAGGTGCCTACGTGCGCTTCAGAGTTGCTTTGCGGGAAAAATTCGGTGAGCCAAAAGTCCGCAAAATGCCGATTACAGCAATTGAACATATGAATATCGATGAATTCTTTGACAATGCAAATTCAAACGAATTCCTTTATGAAGTAGATTTTAACGGCGGTAAGAGCTATATAAAACTTGACTCTTTCCTTTTTGGTGCCCTTTCCGGTTTAACCATCGACACCAAGCACAAAATTAACCGTTTTCAGAGTGAAGTTCTCAAAGATTTTGTAATCAGTCTTTTTGCAGAAAGTTTTGTGCAGCATATAAAAGCAGATTATTCTCCTGTTATCACACCTCTTTTTGAAAAAGAAAAGAGCGCTTATTATTCAGGAAAAACAGGGCTTTGCGTTACTGTAAAGTGGAATGAAAATTTACGTTCCTTTGGCATCGAAAAAGTTTTCCTTTCAACAGAACTGCTTGATTCCCTCAACTTGAAAAAAGGCGAGTAAAACTGTAAATTTCTTCCAATGAAGTTTCTCCATTTAGCCGACCTGCATTTAGGAAAGCGGGTCAATGATTTTTCCATGATTGAAGATCAGGAATTTATCTTAAATCAAATTCTTGAAATTGCAGAAAACGAAAAAATTGACGCTACTGTAATTGCCGGCGATGTTTATGACAAATCAACACCAAATGAGCAGGCTGTTTCTCTTCTTGATTCATTTTTAGTCAGTCTCTCAAATCTTAAAATCAAAGTTTTTTTAATTGCAGGAAATCATGATTCAGCGGAACGGCTTTCTTTTGGATGCCGTCTTATGGAAGCAAGCGGACTTCATATTTCAAAAGCTTACGACGGTAAAATTGAAACAACCGCCTTAGAAGATGATTATGGAAAAATCAATTTTTATCTTCTTCCGTTTATTAAACCTGCTCACATACGCTCAATTTTTAATAAAGAAACCGAAACATATACGGAAGCTGTAAATGAAGCTTTAAAACAGATTAACCTCAATAAAAATGAGCGCAATGTGCTTATAACACATCAATTTGTAACAGGCTCTTCTAAATGTGATTCAGAAGATTTTTCTGTAGGCGGCAGTGATAATGTTGATTCATGGGTTTTTGATGACTTTGATTATGTAGCACTGGGACATATTCATTCACCTCAGAAAATCGGCCGCGAAACGCTCAGGTATTCCGGTACGCCGCTCAAATATTCATTTTCAGAGTGTAATCATAAAAAATCTGCCTGTCTCGTAGAAATGAATGAAAAAGGCAATATAAAAATAAATTTAATACCATTGAAGCCTCTTCATGATATGCGTGAAATAAAGGGAAAATTTTCAGACATTCTGACAGGAAAAGAAGCTGGTGTCAAAAATTCCTCAATTGAAGATTACCTTCATATCACATTAACTGATGAAAATGACATTCCGGACGCACTTGCAAGACTAAGGCTGGTTTATCCCCGGATAATGAAACTTGATTATGACAATGAACGCACCAGAAACAGTCTAAGTGCGCAAATGACAGTTTCCCTGCAAAAAAAGAGTCCTGTTGAAATTTTCTCAGATTTTTTTGAAACTCAGAATGGAAATTCCATGAATGAAAACCAGTATAATTTTATCAATAATTTAATAAACTCGATTCTTGCAAAAGATGAACACTCATCATCAGTGGAGTAAAAATGCGTCCGTTAAAACTCACAGTTACAGGTTTTGGTCCTTATGCAAAAAAAACCTTTCTCGATTTTGAAAAGCTGGGAAAGACTGGTCTTTTTCTGGTTACAGGCGATACTGGAGCAGGAAAAACATCAATTTTTGATGCTATTTCTTTTGCACTTTTTGGTGAAGCAAGCGGTGAGGAACGTAAATCCAGTATGCTCCGTTCAATTTATGCAGATGATGATACCCCGACAGAAGTTGAACTTACTTTTTCTTATAACGAAAAAATTTATACAGTAAAGCGTAATCCGGAATATATGCGTAAAGCAAAACGGGGCGATTCACTCACAAAAGAAATTGCAAATGCCAAGCTTACACTTTCTGGCGGCAAAATAATTACAAAAATCAAAGATGTCAATGAAAAAATTATAGAAATTTTAGGAATCGATAAAAATCAGTTTTCTCAGATTGCAATGCTTGCTCAGGGAGATTTCCAGAAACTTCTGAAATCAGACACAAAATCGAAGCAGGATATATTCAGAAAAATTTTTAAAACAGATTTTTATGCCTTTCTGCAGGAAAAACTTAAAGAAAGCTGCAGGGAACTTAAAAATGAACGCGAAAATGAAAAACGCAGCATCGGACACCTTCTTGCAGGAATTATGTTTGATGAAACTTCTGAAAACTCGGAAAATTTAAAAAAAGCAAAAAATGGTGAGCTTATTCTTGAAGAAGCAGTTACCTTTATTTCAAACCTTCTTGACGATGACAGGAAAACTGAATCGATTCTTCAAAAAGAAGATAAAAAACTTAATATTGAAGCCGAAAAAATTTCTGTACGCATAAAACAGGCCGAAACTTTTCTTGAAAATAAAAAACTGCTTGATGAACAGCAGAAAAATTTCGAATCAATAAAACAGCAGAATGAACAAGACAGAATAGCTCTGGAAGACGCAAAATCTCACGAAGAAGAACTTTCAAATCTTGAAGAAGAACGTGTTACGCTTTTAAATCTTCTGCCTCTTTATGATGAACTTGAGCAGAAAAAATCAGAACTGGCGAAAATTGAAAATGAAAACAAAATTGAAGAAAACAATTTTATTAAAATCCAGAATAAACTCTCCAGTATTATTACAGAAATTGATGATACATCAAAAAATCTGGAAAATCTTAACAGTATCGAAAATGAAAACCATCAGATTTCGGTAACTCTTACCTCGTTAGAAAATGAATATGAATCTTTAGAAAGCCTGTCAAACAAAACAGATGAAAAACAAAAACTTGAATCAAAAAAAAATGAAGAACAGACACATTTTTTAGATTTAAAAGCTGAAGAAGAAGGCTGCCTTACACAGTACAATACTCTCAGAGCTCAGTATCTGAATGAGCAGGCAGGTCTTCTTGCATCAAATCTTAAA
>NZ_JAZOUG010000076.1:0-4797 GCF_045657965.1 Treponema sp.
AAAAAGAATTAGTTGAATATTTGTCTTGGTACAACGAAAAAAGAATTAAGGTTAAATTAAAAGGACTGACCCCTTTACAATTCAGGAATCAGTCCTTAAAATCAGCCTAGTTAAAGTGTCCAATAATTGGGGTGCACTTCAATATACGGAAGTCTTTTTTTTTCAGAAAGAAATACTACCAGCGGTAGTGAGCAAAAGCTTTGTTTGCCTCTGCCATTTTATGTGTATCTTCCTTCTTTTTATAAGCAGAACCTGTGCTGTTGAATGCATCGAGCAATTCTGAAGCAAGTGTATCTGCCATTCCGTGACCGCTTCGTGAGCGTGCAGCAGCGATAACCCAGCGCATTGCAAGAGCTTCTTTGCGTGCATCACGGATTTCACAAGGAACCTGATATGTAGCACCACCAACGCGGCGAGATTTAACTTCTACGGCCGGTTTTACATTATCAAGAGCCTTAAGGAATACTTCGAGCGGATCTTTATCAGTTTTAGCTTTGAGCTGATCCATTGCCTTATATACGATTTTAGTGCAAGTGTCTTTTTTTCCGTCCAGCATCATGCGTGAAACGAATTTTGTAATAACCGGGCTATTGTATTTTGTATCAGGCACAATAGGACGATTTACAGAATGTTTATGTCTTCCCATAGTAATTCTCCTTTATAGATTATGCCTTCGGCTTTTTAGCACCGTATTTAGAACGTGCACGTTTTCGTCCGTCAACACCGAGAGTATCTTTTGTACCACGGATAATATGATAACGAACACCAGGAAGGTCCTTTACACGACCACCACGGATAAGAACAACTGAGTGTTCCTGCAAGTTATGTCCAATACCTGGAATGTATGCAGTAACTTCAATTCCATTTGACAAGCGAACACGAGCTACCTTTCGGAGAGCTGAGTTCGGTTTTTTCGGAGTAACAGTCATAACACGTGTGCAAACACCGCGTTTCTGTGGGCAAGACTCAAGAGCAGGAGCTTTTGTTGAGTTTGCAAGAGACTGTCGTCCTTTACGAACAAGTTGATTAATTGTAGGCATTGCCTTCTCCTATTAGTTTGCCGGCCAGCACTCCGGACAAAATTCACGCATTAAAACCCAAAATGCGATAGGTCTAAATAGTTTATAAAATTCAGAAAATGAATTCAAGGGAATTCAGCATATAATACAATAAATTTATCAAAATTTTCAAAAAAAAACCGCACAGTTAGAAAACTATGCGGTATTTTTTCTCATAAATTACAAATCCCTTCCGTTGTCAGGCATCTGCAAAATACTTGTGTATCCGTTCTCTGCCGGAGGTTCAACTACAGCGTGAGCAAGTTCCATCTCACGTTCCTGTTCTTCCTTTCGGCGCTGAACAATTTCTTCCATTTGAATGTCCAGATCACGGTCTGAATCATCAAAAAGCTTGATATCACGATAATCACGGATACCTGTTCCTGCCGGAATCATGTGACCGATAATTACATTTTCTTTCAAGCCGTGCAAAGTATCTTTTGCTCCAGAAATAGCTGCGTTTGTAAGAACGCGGGTTGTTTCCTGGAAAGAAGAAGCTGAAATGAACGAATCTGTTGCCAGAGCAGCCTTTGTGATACCCTGGAACATAGGACGTGCAACAGCCGGCTGTCCGCCTTCTGCAACAACGCGTTTGTTTTCTTCGTGGAAGTGATATTTATCAACCTGCTGACCGAAGATAAAGCGTGTATCCCCTACTGAAACAACTTCAACTTTGCGGAGCATCTGACGAACAATTACACCAATGTGTTTGTCATCAATTGCTACACCCTGTGCAGAGTAAACCGACTGGATTTCTGACATAAGGTAATCCATAAGTGCGTTTTCACCAAGGATTGCAAGAATGTCATGTGCACTTGGTGCGCCGTCACAAAGCTGCTCACCTGCTTCTACAGTGTCGCCGTCACGAACAAGCATTCGTCGTGTCATTGGAACGAGATGTTCGTAAGTTTTACCATATACATCTTCTACGATGACAATACGTTTACCCTTTGTAACGCCATTGAATTTAACAACACCGCCAATCTGTGCAAGAACACAAGGAATCTTCGGTTTGCGTGCTTCGAACAATTCAGAAACTCGCGGCAAACCACCAGTAATATCGTTTGTTTTAGCAGCTGCAACCGGAAGACGTGCAAGTGTGTCACCAGCTTTAACCTGCTGTTTGTCATCAACATCGAGGACAGCATCTGCAGGAAGGAAGTAAGAACCAAGTTCGTTACCAGCTTCATCTGTGATAAGAATTCTAGGCTGTTTAACATCAAGATGAAGGTCAGAAATATGACGTTCGATGTTACCGTTGTCAAGAATCTTTTCTACCAATGTTGAACCAAGGATGATATCTTCGTAGTGAACATATCCTGAAACTTCGGCAATAATTGGTTCTTTTGAAGGATCGAATGTACCCAGAACTTTACCGGCTTCAATAATGTCGCCTTCTTTAACGATTACTGTTGAACCATTCGAGATTTCAACTTTCTGTTCGTTACCGCAAAGATAAAGTGTATCGCCAAGAATAACGATTCGGCCGTTTTCTTTTGCAAGAACCGGTTTTTTGCCTGTTGTGAGCGGATTACCTTTAAGGATTCGTTTTCCGTCTTCAACATTTTCAGCAAGCTCGTTCCCTGAAACTTTAAGAGAATCGATAATTCGGGTTACCATCATAGAGCCCTTACGTGTAAAGAGCATGTTGCCATCGTCTGTAGGAACATTTGTACCTGCAATTTTGCCGACGATAACCGGGTATTTAAGAACAATGCGGTTATCTTCAGTTGCCTTAGAAGCAGTACCACCGACGTGGAATGTACGCATGGTAAGCTGTGTACCAGGCTGACCGATTGACTGGGCAGCGATAACACCAACTGCTTCACCGATTTCAACAAGCTTGTTGCGTGCAAGGTTTTTGCCGTAACATTTTACACAAACACCATGTTCTGCTTCACAGGTAAGAACTGTGCGGAGTTTTACTTTTTCTACGCCAGATTCTTCGATTTTCTTTGCAAGTTCATCTGTAATGTAATCGTTAACATCGCAGAGAAGTTCTCCAGTTACAGGGTGAATTACGCGTTCAATTGTGAAGTGACCAGCAATTCGTGCTGAAAGCGGAGTTATGATTTCATCACCATTTTTGATTGCTGTGTAGTCGATACCGTTGATTGTACCACAGTCATCTTCATTAACTACAACATCCTGAGCAACATCAACAAGACGACGTGTCATGTAACCAGCGTCTGCAGTCTTCAAAGCAGTATCGGTAAGACCCTTACGTGCACCGTTTGAAGAAATGAAGTATTCGATAACCGAAAGACCTTCTTTGAAGTTTGAACGTACAGGAAGTTCGATGATATCGCCGTTTGGTTTAGCCATCAAACCACGCATAGCTGCAAGCTGAGAAATCTGTTTTTTAGAACCTCGCGCACCTGAGTCAGCCATCATGTAGATTGTGTTAAAGCCGTCTTTATCAGCCTTGAACTGATCCATCATTATGTCTGTAAGTTTTTCGTTTGTACGCTGCCAGACGTCAGTTACTTTGTTGTAACGTTCGTCTGCTGTGATGACACCCTTAGAATACTGAGAAACAATTTCTTCGACGATTTTGTTTGATTCGTCAACCATTGCTTTCTTTTCTTCTGGAATGATGATATCGTCCATAGAAAGAGTTGCACCAAAGAATGTAGCATTTTTGTAACCGACATCTTTGATTGCATCGAGCATTTTAATTGTAATCCACGGACCTTTTACCTGATATACGGTTGCAATCATCTTTTTGAGATCTTTGTCTCCCATACCAGTAGTAACTTTCTTAGATAAGTCAGCTTCAGTAACATGTGGATTAACATAACCTACTTCTTCCGGCATTGCTGCGTTAAAGCGGATTCGTCCTGCAGATGTTTTAATTACATCGCCGGCTTTAAATTCACCGTCTTTAAATGAAGACTTTGGAGCCGGAACAGAAATAAGTGCCTGCCATTCAATAAAGCCATTTTCTGCAGCCATTGTAGCTTCGTCTGCGCTAGAGAATCGTTTGCCGGTTCCTTTTGCATTCGGCTTAATTGAAGTCATATAGTAAATACCCAAAACCATGTCCTGTGACGGAAGAACGATTGGGTTTCCGTTTGCAGGGTCAAGAAGGTTTCGTGCAGAAAGCATGAGTGTCCAGCATTCCATCTGAGCAGCCTGTGTAAGAGGAACATGGATAGCCATCTGGTCACCATCGAAGTCAGCGTTGAAAGCCTTACAAGCGAGAGGGTGAAGTTTGAGAGCCTTTCCTTCTACAAGAACAGGTTCAAATGCCTGAATACCAAGACGGTGCAAAGTAGGAGCACGGTTAAGCATAACCGGATGCTCGCGTACAACTTCGTCGAGGATTGCGTAAACTTCCGGAGCTTCCTGCTCAACAAGAAGTTTTGCCTTTTTAATATTGAAAACAACGTCTTTGTCGACAAGCTTTTTCATGATGAAAGGCTTGAAGAGTTCGAGAGCCATTTTTGTTGGAAGACCACACTGCCAGAGTTTGAGCTCAGGACCTACAACGATTACCGAACGGCCAGAGTAGTCA
Organism: Treponema sp.; assembly: GCF_045657965.1. Taxonomy (GTDB): domain Bacteria; phylum Spirochaetota; class Spirochaetia; order Treponematales; family Treponemataceae; genus Treponema_D. The sequence goes on from NZ_JAZOUG010000076.1 coordinate 4,576, forward strand.
ACACGTTTACCAAGAAGGTTCTGGCGGAAACGTCCCTGCTTACCTTTGAGCATGTCAGAGATAGATTTAAGAGGTCTGTTTGAAGCACCCTTTACAACACGCTTGCGCTTTGAATTGTCGAAGAGAGCATCAACTGCTTCCTGAAGCATTCGTTTTTCGTTACGGATGATGATGTCAGGAGCTGAAAGCTGCATAAGTCTCTTAAGACGGTTATTGCGGTTA
>NZ_JAZOUG010000077.1:0-2419 GCF_045657965.1 Treponema sp.
GGAAGCGGGTTCTGCAAACCATCATAAACCTGTCCCAAAAGACCCGGTCCAAGTTCAGCAGAAAGCAAATCGCCTGTAAACTCGACGACATCGCCTGCCTTGATTCCTTTTGTCATTTCGTAGACCTGAAGCTGAGCTACATTTCCGCGGATACGGATAACTTCGCTCTTTAAGCTTGAGTCTTCTACTTTTACATAGGCAACTTCGTTCATAGAAACTGTCCCGTCAAATTCGACAGAAACCATGTTTCCATTAACTCCGACTACCTTTCCTTTTGTATCCGTCATTTAATTCTCCATCATAATGACTTCCGTTTGAGGGAAATCTATTTATCTTCAAGAATTCTTGTGTAAATCTTCTTGTAAGAAGCCAATCCAGCTGCCTCATCGAACTTTTTCATTCGGGAAGCAAGCTTTAACTTAAGACCGTAACTGAATACGGCATCAAGTGAAAACCCGTCTGTTGGTCTCATGCTTTCTATAACAGAGAGCCTGTACTGATTGAGGTATTGTTCGGCAGCTAATGGGCTGTCCATACCGCTTGCAGTGCGCGCCGCCTGAACTGCATCAGGAGCTATTGACTCGTTGCCGGCACTGAACTTCTTTTTCATACGGAGAGCACGAATCTGAGCGAGTGCAAGGCGAAGGCTTTTTTCTTTGTAGTTCCATTCGTCAACAAAGGAAGAGCCAGTTTTTGAAGAATCAAGAGAAGGTTCAAGTGAAAGTCCGTCAAGAATCTTCATTTCGTTTTTGTTAAGAAAGCGTGAACAGAGGTCATAATAGTATTCATAAGTAATTGGAAGTACCGTTTTGTCGTCACTGACAGCAAAACCTGGAAGCTGCGACATAAGGTAGTATTGATTACTCATTTTTACCCCCTGTTACTCTTTACTAGCCTCTTTCATGATAGCGGCAACCCGTGGATTAAGGTATGCGCTGAAAAGCTCTGCAACGGCTTCTGCTGAGAAGTCATAGAAAGCAGCACCATCTTTTACGCCGACACGGAAACCAGAGTTGATGGAATTGTCAACTTTGAGCGTGAGACCTTTTGAGATTTCTGCTTTGAGAGCGGCTTTGAGATTTGATTCGAGAGAAGCCAAATCTTTTTCGTTAAGAAGAACTGAAACTTCACTTGCTTCTGTGTTAGCTGTCCAGGCTTTAACAGTTTCTGGAATGAGTTTTGAGAGCAAGTCAGAAGAATAAGCTTTTTCTGATTCTGCTGTGATGAGCGCAGAAAGTTCCTTTGTGATTGAGTCACGAAATGAAAGCACGAGATTTCGGCTTGCCTGACGAATTGCGTCTTCGCTAGCCTTTTCCATTCGTGCTGTTTCATCTTTTGCTGCTTTAATGATTTTGTCTGCTTCTTCTTTCGCATTAGCGATGATTTTCTCGGCTTCAGATTGAGCCTGAGCTTTTACTTCAGATGCAGATTTTTCGGCAGCTGCGACACCGTCTTTTTTAATCTTTTCGATTAAATCTTGTACCTGGATGTCCATGCAAACCTCTCTTAAAGTAAGATTAATATTTATAAATTATAATCCTTTTTTATCAATTTGCAAATAATTTTTAGTTTTATTTCGCTCTAAATGATAAAAAATAATACTCAATAAAGATTGGTAAAGATTATTCATTATTATTGACACAGCAATCTATAATCAGTAAAATGGTTAGATAATCGATTATTTTTATAGGGAGGCTAGAAATGGCTGGTGCATCAAAGAACTCTCGTACTACTGTTGCAACACAGAAATTTAACTGCACATGTGGTGGCGAAGTTGAAATGAAGACAAAACTCGAAAATGGCAGACTCAAGAATTACGCAGAATGCCAGAAATGCAAGCGCGTTGAAAGACGACCAAAAGATTTCAAATAATATTTGAAAGTTGCACATAAAATCCCCTGTTCTTCATGAGTGCACTTTGAAGGACGGGGGATTTTTTTTATTTAATATCTTTTCATTAATTCTTTCCACTTAGAATTCTAATTTAAATTTATGAAATTGAGTAAAAAAAAGACTTGCCAATTAGGACAAGTCTTTTAATTCGGGATGACAGGATTCGAACCTGCGACATCTTGGTCCCAAACCAAGCGCGCTACCAGCTGCGCTACACCCGGATAATCTGTTTTCTGCTGAGCTTGTGTATTATATCTCAAATGCAGACCTGATGCAAGAAGTTTTTTCGCCCATCCGCGGTACATGCGGATGGGCGAAATACAATAGAAATGCTTTCAGAAACAGCTTATTTGTCTTCCACTTTATTCAGCGGAATACGCTTTACCAGAACGCGGTCGACCCTTCTACCTTCCATGGAGAGAACGGTAATTTTAAGGTTTTCATATTCAAAAGTTTCGCCCGGCAGCGGGAAATGCCCGCCAAAAGATTCGATTACCCATCCGCCGAGGGTATCGCTGTCAGCGTC
>NZ_JAZOUG010000078.1:0-7532 GCF_045657965.1 Treponema sp.
TATTTTTTTCAATGTATTCTTTTTTAAGACGAGCAAGAAGCTCATCCTGAGAATCAAGCATTTTTGGTGTGGTTTCGATTTTTTTCTCTAAATCATATTTTTCCACCAAAACATTCTGAAGCGCCTTCAGTTTGTCAAAAACTTCTGTCATTTCCATATTCAAAAGACCTCAAGTATGGGAATTATAAAAATTCCAAATATTTTTATCGCAAAAGTATATAAAAAATAAGACTTTATGTCTACATCTCGATGTAATCACGAAGTCCACTGGCACGACGCGGGTGTCTGAGTCTGCGAAGGGCTTTTGCTTCAATCTGTCTGATTCGTTCACGCGTAACATTGAAGTATAAACCTACTTCTTCCAGTGTAAGACTGTATCCGTCATCGAGACCGAAGCGCATTTTTAAAACTTCCTGTTCACGGGACGGTAAAGTATTTAAGACAGTTCGAAGCTGTTCCTGCAGGAGAGTATATGCTGTCTGATTTGCAGGATTTTCAACATCTTTATCTTCGATGAAATCTCCGAGCTGTGAATCTTCTTCTTCGCCAATTGGTGTTTCCAGAGAAATAGGTTCACGGGCTACATTTTTTACCTGTTTAACTCGTGTTACAGGCCAGCCGAGCTGCTGAGCAATTTCTTCATCAGTTGGCTCGCGTCCCAGTTTCTGCATAAGCTGACGACCTTCGCGTACAACTTTGTTAATCTGTTCAATCATGTGAACAGGTACACGGATTGTTCGTGCCTGATCAGAAATTGAACGGGTAATTGCCTGGCGAATCCACCAGGTTGCATAAGTTGAAAATTTATATCCTTTTCGGTATTCAAATTTTTCTACAGCCTTGATAAGACCTATATTTCCTTCCTGAACAAGGTCAAAGAATTGAAGTCCGCGGTTGGTATATTTTTTTGCAATAGAAACTACAAGACGCAGGTTTGCATTGATAAGCTTATTTTTTGCTTTTTCAAGCATTCTTCGTCCCCGCTCTATTTCATCTGCCATGCCAAGAATTTCTTCTACGTTGTTTTCAAAATCGTATTCCATCCGGCGGAGTTTACGGTCAATTTTCTGGATTTGAGTGTAAATATCACGGATTTCATCACTTTTAAGCCCTAAATCGTTCTCAAGCTTGACTGCTTCAGAATGAATTGCAAGGCGTCGTCCAAGACTTCGCAGTTCAAGTGGACTTGAAATACGAAGTTCTTTCATTTTCTTTTCCTGTTTGTGACGGTATTCGCTGATTTTTTGTGTTGCTTCAACAAATTTTGCACTGAATTTTTCGATTTCTTCAGATTGAATCTCAATTTTTTGAAGTTCAGGCAGAATTTTTGCACGCAATTCGATTATTTGAGGATTATCAAAAATTTCATGGAACTGACCGGCATCAAAAAGCTTTTTCTTAAGATTCATGTAAACCTTCATGTTTTCTTTTACAATCTTAAGATATTCGCCATAACAGCTCTTTAACCGGCGTTTTTCGGCCTGTGCTTCATTAATTTCCTTTCTTGCTTTTCCAGGTTCATGAGGATCAATTTTTGCAAATGCTTTCTGACAAATGGTAAAAAATTCTGGAATCATCATTCCGGATTTTTTAATAACATCTTTTATGATGTTTTCACCGTCTTCCATCTGCTTTGAATAAGTGACTTCCTGTTCAGCTGTAAGAAGTTTTTCTTTACCGATTTCGCGCAGATATAAACGGATAGGATCATCGATATTTGATTCTTTATCGCCGTTAACAAGTCTTGCAGCGGATAAATCTTCTTCAGTCTGTTCTTCATCTACAACATCATCGTCATCATCAAGAAGAGAATCTTCATCAGAACCGTCATCATCTAAATCGGTGTCTTCTTCCATGACCTGAATATTATTTTGTGTTAAGAGCTGAAGAACCTCTTCCATTTTTGGGGAATTTACAAAATCCTGACCTAGAATTTCGTTAATTTCATCCCAAGAAACTATCTGCTTGTCTTTAGCGTAATCTAAAAGTTTTACAACTTTAGGATCCAATTCCTGATCCATAGCTCAGTCCTTTTTTTTGTAATTTTTCATCAATAACTTTTTTTTCTTCAAAAAGCTTTGTCATCAGTTCCTGATTTGAAAGATTCATCGGCTGATTCTGTAAATATCTGATTTGCTCAAGAACAGCTTTGCTTTGTCGTTTCAGGCTATTTTGCACAATTTTGTCTATACTTTCAGCAACAGACTGAGCTGAAGAATGTGAAAATTCTCCCAAAGCAACAGATTCTGTAACCTCATGTTTTATACCTTCACTGGTACAACGGCTTAGCAAAGAACTGAATGATAAATCACCAGCCTTATAGCAATCTTTTAAAATTAAGAACAATTCTTTAGCAAAGGGATTTTCAAAATCATCTTCAGACACGCGGCTCTGCATCAGTTCAAACTGATTTATGTCGGATACAACGGCAAGTACAGCACGAAATTCAGCATTTACTAAAACTTTATCCTGACCTGCATTCTTATTATCCGTTTTTTTTACAAGAACACGTTTTTTTGCCTCATCCCGATGACTGTAATCACTTTTTATTGCCTCAACCGGAACATTTAAAGTCCGTCCCAATAGTTCCAGACTTGATTCTCTTTGTATATCGGTCTGTAGCGCATCAATGTAAGGAAAAAAATCAAGGGCAAACCTGGTTTTTCCCTCTGGTGTATCAATAGGATACTTTTGCGACAGTGAATTCAACAGATAATCACTATCTAATTTAGCGCAATTTACTTCAGCTGTCAAGGTATCAACACCGAATTTAACCATAATTTCAGCAGGATCTTTTGCATTGTGAAGTGTGATTATTTTTACTGTAAGCCCCTGCTGGCGGCACATAAGAATTGCACGTACTGTAGCAGCCTGACCTGCACCGTCACTGTCAAACGAAAGAAGTATTGTATCAGCAAACCCCTTTACAATTTTGATTTGATCAAACGTTAAAGCTGTACCCAATGGAGCAACAGCATAAGTTATTCCGCACTGATGATAAGCTATACAGTCCATGTATCCTTCGCAGAAAATAACTTTTCTTTCCTGACGGATTGACTGTCTGGCAAAATTAAATGCATAGAGTGTGTCGCCTTTCTGATACTGAATTAAGTCGCCGGAATTCAGGTATTTCGGGCTTTTTTCTGCGTCTCCGCGTAAAAAACGACCGCCAAAAGCAACTGCCTGTCCGCGCCTGTCAAAAATAGGAAACATCAGACGGTCAGAAAAAAAAGCAATATCCGGATAATTTTTGCTGAAAAGTCCTGATTTTGATAAAAACTCATCGCTGTAATTTTTGGATTTCAGGAATTTTTTGAGCCAGGTTCTGTCTGCAGGAGAATAACCAAGCTTAAATTTTTCGATTGTTTCAAGTGAAATTCCTCGGGAAGTAATATAATTCAGTGCAAATTTTCCTGTTTCGGTTTTTACCAGCCCGTAATGAAACATATCAGCGACACGGTTGTATAAATCAATGTAAAGCTCTTTTGAATTGTCTGTCTTTTCCTGTGTGTTGTAGGAAGGATTAGAATCGTATTTTACTTCTATGCCGCATCTTTTAGCTAAAAATTTTAATGCTTCTGGAAAACGGATTTTTTCCATTTCCATAATAAATTTTATTACATCTCCGCCTTCATGGCATCCAAAACAATAATAAATGTTTTTTTCCGGCGTAACAGAAAAGGACGGAGTTTTTTCATTATGGAACGGGCAGCAGCCCCACCATTGATTACCGCGCTGTTCCAGCTGGACATATTCGCCTACTACTGAAACGATGTCTGTATTTGAGAGAACTGCATTTTTTGTTTCTGCTGAAATGATTCCGTCCATGAAAAATATTTTTTTTGATTTTTTAACTTTTTTTTGTTTTGAATTGAGTTCCTGCTTTTATATGTGCATTAAAAGATTCTGAAAAAGTATGAGAACCGGCGTCAGAATCAGTTAAAGTAAAGTAAAAATAATTTGTTTCAGGAGGATTTGCCGCCGCTTTTAAAGCTATTAAACCAGGATTGGAAATAGGACCTGGTGGAAGAGCTGCCCATTTATAGGTATTGTACGGGCTGTCAATTTTTAAATCGTCATAAGTTATTACATCAGGATGCGGTCTGCCTTGAATTTCTGTGATTATGTATTCAATTGTTGCGCATGAATATAAACCTGCACCGGCATTTATTCTGTTTGTAAACACGCTTGCTATAAGAGGTGCTTCGTCTGCTACTCTATATTCACGCTCGACAATTGAAGCAAGAATCAGTTTTTCATAAAAGTCAGGAACAGATTTGTCTGCAAATTCTGGTATGATTGAAATTTTTTTAAAGAAATTTTCAATCATAATCAGGAGAACATTTTCTGCATTCATTGATGGTGCAAAAAAGTATGTGTCCGGAAATAAAAATCCTTCAAATGTTTCAAAGGGAATTGAATATTTTTGTATTAAATCAGGATTTTGAGCTGCGGTAATAAAATCTTCGGCAGAACAAACTCCTTCAGTTTCTAAAATCCGGGCAATTTTTCTTATGGTCAGACCTTCAGGAATGACAGTTTTTATAAATTCCTGCTGCCCAGATTCGAAAAGTGTAAAAATTTCAAAAACATTCATTGATGTTTTTAAAGAATAAACACCAGATTTTATAACGGGTGAAGTTTTGCGTAATGACAGAAAAGGAAATCTTGCTGCTAAATAAAAAGCCTTTGGAGAACGGATAAGATTTTTTTCGTAAAGGGAATTTGAAATTTCAGAAACAGAAATTCCTGCAGGAATTTCAAAGCGAACTTCTTTTGCATTTTCTGGTAAGTCTATTGCAGAAAGCTCGTAAAAGAAAAAAAGCGCGCACACAGCAAAAGCTGTTATAAGTGATATTAGTGAATATAGTACAAAAGTGTTTTTTTTATTTTTATTGTTTTTCATGAGTAAAAAGCTGTTGCCTCGTCTATTGACATTGAATTATAAATTGCCTGTTCGATTTTCATAGAAAAATTAACAAGTCCGTCAGGGATTTCTTCCTGATGATTTCTTAATAGTTTTGCAAGAATTTTTATTTCACGTTCATTAAAACGATATTCAAGATTAAAGCCATTGTTTGAATCAATTAAGGGGCTGGTCATAAATCGATTTCCATTCCTTCCTGTGCCAGATAAATTTCCAGATTACTGCCTGAAGCATAATTGGCATACCATTTTGCAGATTCAAAAATTGTATTTAATTTTCTGTCATCATAAGTAGGTTCGTGATGAAAAAGATATAGTTTTTTTACTTTCCATGCAATGGCAAAATCAATTGCATAGCAGAAAGCGGAGTGTCCCCAGTTTTCTTTACGCAGGGCTTCTTCAACAGTGTATTGAGAATCAAGAACAAGTGCATCTGCATTTTCAAAGATTAAACTGCGTTCTACTGTATTTACAAAGTCTTTTGAGTTTAATTCTACATCTGTCGCATATACAAATTTTTTATTACCTTCGGTTACTGCGTATGAATATGAAGTTCCAGGATGTGACATTTTTATGCAGTCAATCTGTAATTTTCCAATTTCAAGAGTTTTGCCCGGTTCTATAACATGAAACCTGAAATTTTTAGTAAAAGCTTCAAATGTGACAGGATAATAAGGGGAAATCATCTGCTTACTGAAATATTCTTTCATGTTGTCAAATGGAGAATATACATCGAATGAAGCGTTAGGATTGTATGCCTGGTCAAAAAAAGGCAGTCCCTGTATATGATCCCAGTGAAAGTGAGACATAAATAAATTGTAATGAAAGTCTTCCGGAATGTTTCCGATTTTGCCCATTACACGAATACCGGTTCCTGCATCAAAAATGATTTTTTCGGAATTGTTTCCTGTAAGTTCAACGCAGGGGGTATTCCCGCCTGTTGTGCCTGAAATCCATTCCGGGAGAGAATCTATAAATGCCTGCTTTGATTTGTCTGACTGTATGTCTTCAGGTTTTATTCTTTGAAGTGCAGAAAAAAGTTTGGCTCGTACTTGCTGTGCTGATAAAGGCGTAGGAATGGATCCCCGGACTCCCCAAAAATGAACGTTCACCGATAAAACTCCGTTTAAAATTCATTACAAAACTATCATTAAATTATAATTCGCTAATCAAGTTTTGTCAAAATGTTGTTAAAAAAAATATCAGTTTGAAAAAAATATTTTAAAATAAAAAAAAGCCTTAAAGAAAATCTTTAAGACTTAAAAATACCTGGGGAGTGAGGGACTCGGACCCCCGAACCCGAAAGGGAGCGGATTTACAGTCCGCCGCAATTGCCGCTATGCGAACTCCCCTTTTAACCTTTCGGTTAAGCTGCTTGTAGGACTTGGACCCACGACCCCGAGATTACAAATCACGTGCTCTACCAACTGAGCTAAAGCAGCAGATTTCACAACTTTTTGTTTTACAACAGTGCGTTGCGAACGAATAGTATATTATAAAAAAGACAAAAAAGTGTCAACAGAAAAATATAAAAAAAATAATTTTTTTTTAAATTATTTTTTTAAATCTGGACGAAGTTTTTCGCCGCCGTTTATGTAAACAGGAACCGGTACAGACTGTTCAGGCATGTATGCTGTTACTAAGATTCTGATCATTTTTTCTGGGGAACCTGTGATTTTAGGTTCCTGTGAACAGAAAAGAGGAATTGTAGAAACATCAAATTCTGACTGCCCTTTACGGAGAGCAGCAGCCGGATTTAAAACATTTAAATCTTCTGTTATTGTAAACTGTATTGAGACAAAATCTTTTTGAGTCAGATGATTTTCTGAAAAAAGTTTCAGGCACATCTGACAGACATTTTTTCTGATTGATTCACTGTCATTTTCAGAACCTGTGGCACCCCGGATTGCAAAAAGACGCTGTGGCATTTTTTACTCCATTTTTATATAATACTGAACAGCTTCATTCATCTGTTTTTCTTGAAACTATCCTGCTTAAGAAGTATATATTATTTAATTAATAGAATTCAATAAATATGGTTCAAAATACAATTTATGATCAAAATCAAATAGAAGAACTCGAAGCGGTAGAAGAACTTGAAACAGCAGAAAAAATACAGCCGGTTCAGGAAATAAAAAAAGTAAAATCAAATCGACTGCCTGTGCTTCTTCGTCTTACAAGGAGAGCTGTACTTTTTCTTTTTCTGACACTGGTTGGAACACTCCTTTTTTTTGTAACAGGAAACCGCCAGACTTTTCTTGATTCAAATCTAATCATTTTACTAAAAATTACAGCCTGTGTATCAATTGCATTAAGTTTTTTTTCAATGGCAGCAGTTGCCGGAAATATATTTTATTTAATTAAAACAAAAAAAATAAAATTCTTAATTTATTTGATTTGTTATGTACTGATTTTTTTATTGGCATCAGTTATTTTGGTGCTTTCCCTTTCAGTAAATTTACTTTCAGAAGGCATTAATTTCTGATATAATTCTTTTGCTATGAAATCCATTAAGATTCCTGACACATTAAAAAAACTGAATGAAATTTTTAAGAATAATGGTTTTGAAACTTACCTTGTAGGCGGAGCTGTACGTGATGTTCTTT